>NZ_JACDWU010000185.1:0-23299 GCF_016464045.1 Pseudoalteromonas sp. bablab_jr011
AATGCGCGTGATTACAATCGCCAACTGGTTGAAGCGATGATCAAAGTGAAGGCGCTAAATAAGATCAACACCCTTGGTCTGCCTAAATATCAGTAAGTTAAGTGAGTTTATTAGAGAGCTGCATTTGATCAACAAGGCCTAGGGCTTAGTGAAATTAAGGTGGGTTCCTATTACTAAATATAACATGAAGAGTGTTGAATCTATCAGCCTAGTACATTCAGGCATAATTCGTTTTACTTGTTATTACCATTTAGGCGCATTGTTGAACTCTTTATCTCGGGTTATGCTGGATCAAAAAGGAGGTGACTATGAGTAAAATATTAACGGGTGGCTGTTGCTGCGGTGAAGTGAGTTTTCAGGTAACTGACAATTTTAAGCGTTTTTTCTTTTGCCATTGCGAGCAATGCCGTAAATTATCTGGCACTGCACATGCTGCAAATTTATTTACCTCACCCGATGCCATCAAATGGCTGAAAGGTGAGCATAATATTACACGTTTTAACTACCCAAATCGTGCATTGTCACGTGCATTTTGTAAAACCTGTGGCTCTGCACTGCCATTTGAATCACAAGATAGCAGCTATCTTTTGGTGCCAGCTGGTAGCTTAAACGAAGAGCCAAGCAAAGAGCTCGACGCACAAATATTCTGCGAAGAGCAAACCGAATGGCATAAAAATGGGTTAAATGGTAAAAAGCTGATTGGCTTTGGTCGAGATTAAGCTCATTTGATAAATACATAAAAGCATACTTACAGGTAAATAGTAAAGTTAGCGAGCTTAAAGGAAATAGCTTGTAGGAGGCGTTTTAACGCCGAACATTTAAAGTTCACGGCTGAAGCCGTTCCTACGCAGTTGGCGTGTAGCTCGGGCTTTAGCGCGATTTATGAGAATAGAGTGCGACACTATGTAGGCTGCTATAAGTATGTAGGCCGCTATAAGTGGCGGCGACCTACAAAGCAGAACACTTTCGATGTAGGAGGCGTTTTAACGCCGAATTTTTAAGGTTCACGGCTTAAGCCGTTCCTACGGAGTTGAGTGTGTAGTCCGGGCTTAGCGCGATTTATGAGACTAGAGTGCGACACTATGTAGGCTGCTATAAGTATGTAGGCCGCTATAAGTGGTGAACTACACAGCAGAACACTTTCGATGTAGGAGGCGTTTTAACGCCGAACATTTAAGGTTCACGGCTGAAGCCGTTCCTACGTAGCTGAGGGTGTAGCTCGGGCTTTAGCGCGATTTATGAGAATAGAGTGCGACACTATGCAGGCCGCTATAAGTATGTAGGCCGCTATAAGTGGTGACCTACACAGCAGAACACTTTCGATGTAGGAGGCGTTTTAACGCCGAATTTTTAAGGTTCACGGCTTAAGCCGTTCCTACGCAGTTGGCGTATAGGCCGGGCTTTAGCGCGATTTATGAGAATAGAGTGCGACACTATGCAGGCCGCTATAAGTATGTAGGCTGCTATAAGTATGTAGGCCGCTGTAAGTGGCGGCGACCTACACAGCAGAACACTTTCGATGTAGACGGCGTTTTAACGCCGAATTTTTAAGGTTCACGGCTGAAGCCGTTCCTACGTAGCTGAGGGTGTAGCTCGGGCTTTAGCGCGATTTATGAGAATAGAGTGCGACACTATGCAGGCCGCTATAAGTATGCAGGCCGCTATAAGTGGTGACCTACAAAGCAGAACACTTTCGATGTAGGCGGCGTTTTAACGCCGAACATTTAAGGTTCACGGCTGAAGCCGTTCCTACGCAGTTGGCGTATAGGCCGGGCTTTAGCGCGGTTTATGAGAATAGAGTGCGACACTATGTAGGCTGCTATAAGTGCTGACCTACAAAGCAGAACACTTTCGATGTAGGAGGCGTTTTAACGCTGAATTTTTAAGGTTCACGGCTGAAGCCGTTCCTACGGATTTGAGAGTGTAGGCCGGGCTTTAGCGCGATTTATGAGACTAGAGTGCGACACTATGTAGGCTGCTATAAGTATGTAGGCTGCTATAAGTATGTAGGCCGCTATAAGTGGCGGCGACCTACAAAGCAGAACACTTTCGATGTAGGAGGCGTTTTAACGCCGAATTTTTAAGGTTCACGGTTGAAGCCGTTGCTACATGAAAGCTTACATGTACTCGTTCGAACATGGTTGTCTCGCAAGTTGCACTAATCTTCTTTATTTGCCTTTTTCGCTAGAATTTCAACTTGTGCTTTATCTGTTACACCCGCCATGCTTAGTGCGGCACTGCCAACTGATTCGTAATTAAGCTCTATTTTATCAAGCTTAGCGTCGTTTTTATCGGGCAGACTTAAGCTTCGTGACGACATGCCTTTACTGAGAACACCTAAATTGTCGAACACTTTTTCTTCGCCGTCATTCATGATCACCTTAATACTTTTAAGGTTAACGGTGCCATGCGTGCATTTGACTTTTATATGACTATATCGGCTTTTAGTTAAAGGATTAACAGTGTCGGTTTCACTTTTAAAGCTGACCTTTTTTTCAGCAATTGATTTCCAATCATCGTCGCCTGCAACGCTCTGCAAGCTAAATAAACCGAAGAATAACGCAATAGAAAGTAACTTGATTAGTTTCATTAGAATCCCTCCAAAAAATTATTATCACTCAAAGATATAGCACATATTTATTTAAAGTGCCTCCGGTTCATCTATAAAGTAGAGCTATTTTTGATTTTAATTCGTATGAAGCAATACAGTTATATTTTCACCAACCTTACACAGCATGCTATGCTTGTTTAGTGTGCATAAGCTTATGGATTTTCAATGAGATATTACTATTGTTTAGTGTTGTTCCTGTTCTCAAATTCACTTTTAGCAAGTGCGTTACTTGATGTTAAACCCAGTAATAAAACACAGTTTTTGTCATTGATAAAAGCGAAGCAGGGGGACTATGCTCTTGTATCTGGCAGTGATGAAGTATGCAAAAGTGCACCGTTTTCTTTGGTTAAACAGCCCACACAAGGCTTCACTTTAGGAAGCCTAATAGACTTTAGTGATTTACATAACGGTACACAAACGAAGAAAATCCCTGATTTTTGCATCGTCACATCGAAATTCAAGTATTTCGTTAATGGCATAGTAAGAACTAATCGCTACAGTCGCTGTAATGATGAAAGTGACGAAGGGACGACCGTTGAAGATTTGCGCTTCGAGGATAACGATAAAATAACCTATACACTCAGCCAGCCTTCGGTTAGTTGTGTATTTGAAAAGCAATAATATGTTTTCTGGTAGGTTATTTAAGCCTATTATAGGCTTTTTGGCTGGAGCTAATTTACTCGATGACTAATCAATTCATTCAGGCATTTTTTGTGTTGGCTGTTTGTTTTATCGCTAGTTTGATTATTGACCGTGCGATAAAGCAGTTTCAACGTCGTTTTGACTCAACAGCACTTGAAACCTTCCGACTGATTTCGAACTCGCAGCGCGCTATTTTACTTTTTGTTGGCATTGTACTGGCTCTTTCTAAGTTAGGCTTCGATGTGGCTGCATTGGTTGCTGGGCTTGGTTTAACAGGTTTTGCACTTGGTTTTGCGCTAAAAGACGCAATTTCTAATTTGGTTGCTGGTGTGATGATTGTCCTTTATAAGCCGGTAAAACTTGGCAATTATATCGAAGTGAGTAATTCAAAAGGCACCGTAGTCGATTTAAATCTTCGTTATATAACTATTAAAGGTGAAGGGGCGATTCATTTAATTCCTAACTCATTAATTTTAAGCAATAAAGTATCTATCATTGAGCAAAAAGACGCTTCATAAATAAACGCACCCGTTACTTGGTGCGTAATATATCCTAAGTTTCTAAGCGGCGCTGTTAAGTCGCTTTTCTTTTGAACAATCACATCCTTGTTTAACCCGCTGTTTGTATCTATCAACTCTGTATACCGAGGGAGCTAAGCCAAACTGGCGTTTAAAGGCATTACAGAATGTCGCAGAATTACTAAATCCGCAGGATAGCGCAACCGCTTTAATAGACACTTTTTCCTCACAAAGCATGTTGCAAGCCAGAGTCAGTCTTTTCTTGGCAATGTAATCGCTATAAGTGGTGTTGAGATATCGTTTGAAATCCCGTTCTAACTTTTTCCTGTTAGGGTAATTAAGCGCCTCAGACAGCCAATTCATACTCATTTTATTACCTGCTTTAATACCTGTGTCGATTGTTTGATCTATACATTCTTTAAAATATTCACAAGAAGAAATGACTGCTCGCTTAGTTAAATCATTCATTATTAAACCTAGCTAATTATTCGAAGGGTGAATGTATCCTTTAAAGTGGTGTGCAATACCAATGTGCCGACATACTTGCTCGTCTTGAGGGAGTAAATCTGATGATCACCGTGTTAAATATGTCTTATCCATGATTAAATAAATACAAGAAGTAGAGCAAGTTAATCGCAATCGTTGTGAACGCTAAACAACATAATCATTGCGTTTATAAGCAATATGTTATGTTACAAACTCGCTCGCTTAATTAAGTAAATTGATATTTTACGTCTAAAGCTCAGTGTCTTTATTGGATACAAGCTAATGCTAATAAAAATCATTATCAAGTTCACTGTTAAGCCGCTTTAAATTGCGACAAACCCAGTGATATCAGAATTTTCTGATAGGATTGCTTTAAATGTATGCAACGATTTAGTTAGGTTAGGGGGGACTTGAGCAGAAAAAAGCAGCCGAGGCTGCTTCTTGATAGTTGCAAATTACATTTGAGATTGCAGGTAATTCTCAAGCCCTGCGGTTTTGATTAACTGTTGCTGTGTTTCAAGCCAGTCAATTTGCTCTTCTTGCTCATTTAAGATGTGATCAAGCGCTTCACGGCTGATGTAATCTTTTTTCTCTTCAGCAAGTTTAATTGCAGCTTTAAGATCAGGGAGTGAATCAAGCTCGAAGCTCATGTTTGCTTCAATCATTTCTTCAGAGTTTTCACCAATACGCAGACGACCAAGGTCTTGTAGATTTGGTAATCCTTCTAAAAACAAAATACGCTCAATTAAACGGTCGGCGTTTTTCATTTTTTGAATAGACACTTTATAGTCAGCTTTGTCTAATTTTGAAAAGCCAAAATCTTTAAACATACGCGCATGTAAAAAATATTGATTAATACCCACTAACTCATTTGCTAGTACTTTGTTTAGTGCAGCAATAACGCTTTTATCGCCTTTCATACGTGTAAACCTCTATTCGCCCATTTGAGATTGATGGTAGTTCTGGCTACCAATTTTGTCGATTAAACCAAGCTGCTGCTCTAACCAATAAACATGATCTTCTTCAGTATCGAATAATAGTTTTTCAAGTACTTCACGCGATTGATAGTCTTTTTCTTGCTCACAAATAGCAATGGCTTCTTTAACACAATCAACCACTTCAAGTTCAAGAGTGAGATCGTTTTGCATCATGCTTTTAACGTCGGTACCAATTAATAAATCACGACGCTTGGTCATGTTTGGTACGCCTTCTAAAAATAGAATACGTTTGATTAACCAGTCAGCGTGATCTTTCTCTTCTTCCATTTCGTGGTTAAGGCGTTCGTACAGCTTGTTAAGGCCCCAATCATCGTACATACGTGAATGGATAAAGTATTGATCTATAGCGGCTAATTCGTTTGCGAGTAGTTTATTAAAACTATCAATGACTTTCTGGTTACCTTTCATCGTGCTGTCCTCAAAATTCAAGTTGCGATAATTGTAGTATATAAAAATAAGATTGCAAACTTTTTCCTTGTAAATCAGTTATTTACTATTGATTGTGATTCTCGTTTAAGTTTGCGTTAATGGTTGATAAATGAACAATTTATCGTTTTTATTTAAAAATAAAAAAGCCCTTACGAAGAAGGGCTTAGTGTTTTATTAAGCGGCTGTTAAAAGCGATATGTCGCCCCTAATGTCACTGTTGTACCTAGGCCTTTTATGTTGTAAGCACCGTACGTGTATGATTGCGCACGAGCAGGGTAGTAATCGTTATTAAATAGATTTTCAACACCCATGAAGGCTTGCCAATTATGTGTAAACTTATAGCGGCCGCTCAAGTTGACAATATTGTAACTGCTAATTGGACCTTGATCGCCCACATAATCACCGTCTGCATTAGGTTCAAAGCGCTTACGCGAGCCAACATACAAGTAACTTGCGCTTAATGACAGTTCATCGTTAGGCGTCCAGTTTAAATTCGCAGTTCCTTTTGGTGGGCTAATTTGACGAGAACCTAAGTAAATATCGTCTTCAGTGTTTTTGCCTTCTACATAGCTGTAGGTTGCAACTAGCTTTAAGGTTGGGCTAATCGTGTAGTCAACAAGCGTTTCGTAACCCCAAATTTCTTGTGGTGCTCGTACGGGCTCATACACTCCGGTTGTCTCATTAAAACTGTTGGTCGTCCCAAACTCCGATGTACTTCGGTAGGCTGCAAATTCAAAACGAACATCATCAAACTGTGAGGTAAAACCAATTTCATAGTTGTCGATGATAGACGCTTCGGTTTGAATTAAACCAATATCATTCACAGTTGCTGCGCGTAACAAGCGGCCAATATCTGAAATGTCAGAGCCTTGTGAGTAATTTGCAAAGGGGCTAAAGGCTGCTAGCAAATTATATTTAATACCCACGTTATAGGTTGTTGCGTCGTAGTCAATGGTGTCGCCTTTTACACTCAGTGGCACTGAACATTGTGTTGCAGAGCGACAAAGTTTTAATGTTTCGTAGTCATCGACGCTTAAGTCAATGTTTTCTTGACGCACACCGGCTTTAACAACTAAGTCGTTATTGATAACCCATTTAGTCTGTAAAAAGCCTGCAACACTATTCATGTCCATTTCGGGAACCCAAATGCGGCCATCAACAAGGGGTTGTGATGTCACATCGTTTAAAGCATCTAAACCATAGATAAAGGTTGCTTCAATATTGTCAAAATCAACCAGGGTATTAAATGTCGCACGTGCGCCTTTTTTCTCTGAGCTGATTATTGACTGACCACCATCGTAGCCCTCATCTGGGTTCGCAAGGTTTGGCGAATAGAAGAATATGTTTTCGATATCCTGCATGTAGAGGTCGAGGGTCATTTGGGTATTATCAAACAAGGCGTAATCAGTGTATTTCAAGGTAATATTTTCGTTGCCTTCAGGGCCTTGTGGTTTACCTCGTTTTTGCAACTCTTTTGGCACATGTATCGCGTAGGTTTTTTCGCCATCGTTAATATTACCAACGACATCACCGAGATCTGTTTTTTGCTGAGAACTGAAAAAGTTATAGCTAAATTGCAGTTGTTTCTGATCGTCAAAATCATACCCCAGTTTAGTGAAGTAGTTTTCGGTTACGGCATCAGACAAACCATATTGCAAGCCCAAAATGTCGCCTTCGGCGTCACGTTGTACCCCGTTTTCTTCATAACTGGCAGTAAATAAGTAGCTTAATTTATCTGCGCGGCCATTAATAGCTGCTGAGAGGCGTGCACCTGCACTTTCTTCTAGTTTTACGGCACTAAAACGTGATGATAAGCTAATTTCACCTTCGGTTTTACCCTCACTTTGCGCTTGCTTGGTAATATAGTTAATTATACCGCCAGAAGCCCCATTGCCATAAATAGAGGTGGCGCCTTTAATAACTTCTATACGGGCTATTGCACTTGGATCAAGCGTTTTTATTCCTAAAGAACCATTACGAAGAGGTGTTGATTGTGGAACGCCGTCAATCATAACAAGTGGGGCGCGACCACGTAAACTTTGGCCTGTATTGCTTGAACTGCCTGTGTCAGGTGCAAGTCCGGGTACCATTTGTGACAGCAAACTTTGTAATTCTGGATTTACCTTTAAGTGTTCTTCAATTTCTTGTTGATTAATTATAGTCACAGAAGCAGGTACTTCATCAATGCTCTCAAAAACACGGCTACCAGAAACGACAACGTGCTCCATCTCTTCTGCTGTGAGTTTTTTATTGAGTGCATCATCAGCAAATGATTGGCTACTTATCACCAGTGCAATTAGGCTAAGCGATGTTTTTAACATGTTTGTCCTTGTTAAAAAAAGATAAATGAAATGAGTTATGGGGCGGCAGTGTAAATGTAAAGAACTGTAAAGGCAAGCTTAATGATAACTATTTGCAATAGTGTTGGCAGTTTAATCTCTACGATGTATGTAGCATATTAGCGATAGAGCTTGTCGGATTAACGCGTATGTTGTCAATTGCTGCAATAAATTAAAGGGTCGTTTTAAGTCATTAGAGAGTAGTATTGGCTTGAATAGAGATGTCTTGAATGAAAGCACTTTGAATTAACTTATCAGGTGCCGCTGTATTTCTAAGCGGCACCCAAATAAGTAATAAAACAATAGAGGTAGTCATAACTACAATTTGGCCCACTCTTTCTTTTGTATTGTTGGTATTAAAACCTATTTTACACATCAATCAATAATACTGGGTATGTTGAACTATCATGCTTTGCCCGAGAATATGAGCCATTCAAGGTGGCTAAATACAGTAGTATAATTAGCCAATGTAAACACTTCTTTTTGCTAAAAGCAGTGATATGCTCGGGGGTTCATGTTTTATCAGTTTAAGTTTAATTACGCGTTATTATCTAAAGTGGCGTTTGTACCAAAAGTAAAAACCCGACACAGTAAAAAATAAAGGTGACAGGGCAAACACAAGCCACAGTAACTGCACAATAGGCCCCGCAAAATCGCCGATATGGAATTTGTATTTAAAGTGCCATGTTTGTGTTGTCCACGAGCTTTTGCTGGCGTCGTAACTCGCGACGATATTGGCTGTATACGGGTTGGCCCATACCCAGCTATAGGCATGGCTTTCACCAGGGTTTTCGATGCGAAAACCAATGTTGTCAGTCGGTTTTTTAGGTAAATAAATTCTAAACAGTTTACCTTCAGGAAAAACAGTGAGTGCATTGTTATAGGCTTTTTGTACTTGATAAGGTGTTGTTTCTGAAGGGGGCAGCACGTCAGGTGGTTTAGGTCTGTCTTCAACCGTGCCTTGCATTACAAACTCTAATACCGCTTTAGTTTCTGTCTTCCAATTAAACGCCATGCCTGTGTATGCTATTAAAATAAGTGGCAGCAATAAATAGACGCCCAGCACGGTATGAAGTTGGTACATTAATACTCTAAATTTGGCTTTTGGTTTTATAGCTAGTCGCTTTAAACGGTTTTTAGGTTTAATCCAAATGTAAAATCCTAGTAATATTTCTAAAATAAGAATAAGCGCGCATAGTGAAACCCAGTTCCTCAAAGGGTGGTTTTTGTCGCCATCTTCGTAAAGCAACCAACGATGTAGCGCCATGGTAAATCCATACACCGTGCTGTAATAATCGTATTCGTATAAAATATCACCGGTGTAAGGGTTAACGCTCACATAACGATTATTGGCAAGTTGTAGTTGCCAAGCAAGATCATCACGCGCCTCAGGCATTAATAAAGTAACAGGTTGTTTAGTTGTGTTTGATACGCGTGCTATTAGTGGGTCAAAAGCGAGCGGTGAAGCTTGTGGAGTCACCGTCCATTTATCACCTTGTGTAAGGTACTGAATATCTTTTGCGTAAATAAGTAATGCGCCTGTTAAACTCAAGCAAATAAAAAAAAGGCCGCTTACTAAGGCAAGGAGTAAATGCGTACGGCGTAACCACAACTTCAAGAGGTGTTCCTTTACTTTGTTTTAAATACAAAGGTAAATTGTAAATGATAACAAGTAATATTTACACTAAAACTTGCTCAATAGTACACGCCTTAATAGCAAACTTATCCTGTAAAAATTGACGAATTTCCTTGTTGTCGATTATTTGGTGGGCACAAAACTTTAGTTCGCAATGCACGGTGTGTTCATCAAGCTGCCATGCTTTTATGTATTCAATATTTGAGATAGGAAATGCGCTTATCAGTTGTTCAGATACATGTGTTGATTCGCAGTGACTTGGTGCAACTTGCATTAAAATTTTACTGCTGGCAATTAAGAGCAATACGCCGTGGTATATCACATACACAGAGATAAGAATGGTCGCAATAAGATCGACAATATACCACTGATATAAAATGATCAGAGAGCCGGCAATAATAACGACGACAGAGGCCATAGCATCTGAAAGATTATGAATAAACGCAGCACGAATATTCATACTTTGATTAGCGCCAGCACGGTAGGTAAGGAATGCCGTTACTAGGTCAATAATCAGGGCTAACCCTGCAACCCAAATAACGATCCAGCCATCGATGGGTTCTGGATTTAGGTAACTTTTTATTGCTTCAATGATTAAGTAGCCACCAATTACAATTAAACTCAGGCTATTAAAAAGCGTGGCTAAGATTTCGGCGCGTTTATAGCCATATTGATATCGATTATTTGCTGGTTTAGCCCCAATTTTTCGTGCTATTAACGCAATAAATAACGATGATGCGTCACTTAAATTGTGCAGTGCATCAGCAATGAGCGATAGGCTTCCAGAAATGAGCCCCCCCACAATTTGTGCAAATGTAAGTAACACATTAATTAATACAGCAAGTAATAATTGCTGTGTGCTTTTGCTTTCTGCATCGTGATGGTGGTGATGTCCGTGTCCCATAAGCATACCTAGTTGCTGATTTCTTTATTTTTATATCATGTGAGCATCGCTTTTAAAACACTCGTTAGCAGTATGTATGGGGTGTTTCGTGTTTAGGTTTTACTGTTCAAATAAGTACTAATTTGTTAAGTTAACTCCGTTGTACCAATTATTAGGTGTTACGTGAAAGCAGCATTTGTTATTTTGATTAGTGTGTTATTGCTCCAGCCGTTGCTGGATAGCTTTGACGTGGCTGATCATAATGTTGCATTTAATCACACCTCAGCCCTGCTTTTAGAAGAGCTGGATCTTGAAGCCCACTGCGCAGCTAATGGCGATCATCAACAGCATCAATCTGAACATGCCGAGCTTGCTAAACAGTTATCTGACTCCGCCGAAAAAGGCCATTGTCATGTGTGTCACAGTCCTGCATTTGTTGATTCATTTACCCTTTCTGAACCCGTTTCAGTTTATTTTGCAAAAATTGAACTGTGAGAGCTTAATTTTAAGTCGGCAGATCTAACACCACTTCATCGCCCCCCAATCGCCTCTCTTACTTAACACTTTACTCCCTTGTCTTTGGGATTATTTTTTAAGGCAAGCTTGGGCTTAGCCTATTTTAAGTAAGAGAAAATTATGTATTTAAGAAATTTTATGCGCTACGCATTGTCGTGCGTATGCTTTATATATGTCACAAACAGTTTTGCGTCAGAGCAACTGCATGACCATCAAGAAAATGCAGAAACACTACACATTAACGAAGTAACCTTAACGCCACAGCAACAGCAATTAGCGAATATTAAGGTCGAACGCCTTGAACTCAAAACACACAGCCAAACCGTGTATGCACCGGGTGAAGTTAAAGCCAATGGCTATGCCAGTTATGTGGTTGCCCCTCGTGTTGATTCTATTGTTGTAAAACGCCACGCTTTACTGGGACAGCATGTTAATAAAGGTGATCCCTTGGTAACCTTGTTTAGTGGAGAGGTGGCAAGCCGACAAACCGAATTTAGGTTAGCCGAAGCTGAGTGGCAGCGGGTGAGTAAAATGACCCGTGGTACGGTGAGCGAAAAGCAGCTGCTTACTGCAAAAGCAGAGTACGAAGTGGCATACAGTCGCCTTGTCGCGTTTGGATTGTCTAAACACGCAATAGAACAAACACTGACTATCTCGCCTGAAAAACTCGGTGAATATACCTTATTTGCACTTACTTCGGGTGCTGTACTCACCGATAATTTTTCACAAGGTCAACGTGTCGATTCAGGTATTGAATTAATACTCATTGCAGATGAATCTGCGCTGTGGGTAGAAGCGCAACTTTCCTCAAACCAAGACCGCACGATTGCCAATGGTTCTGTTGCAACGATGCAGGTAAATGGAAACCGTTACCACGCTAAAGTTATTCAAGAGGCGCACACTATTGATGAGCAAACACGCTCACGGACAGTGCGGCTTGAAGTGAAAAATACCCAGCACAGCTTACACCCGGGCATGTTTGCAGATGTGTATTTTCACTTTACAACAGAGCAAGCTGTGCTTGCGGTTCCCGAAAACGCGTTAACACGCAGTGCCGATGGTGATTGGCAAGTTTTTGTGGTTGATGATGATGGTGGGTTTATTGCCAAAGAGGTGAGCGTAGGTAGAAATTTAGCACAATACCGTGAAATATCAGGTATCGAGCAAGGGGTTAACGTTGTTACTCAAGGCGCATTCTTTGTTGCTTCACAGCTCGCAAAAGGCGGGTTTGATCCGCATAACCATTAGAGGTGCCGCATGTTTAATTTATTAATCGAGTCGGTGATAAAAAACCGTTTCATCGTGCTATTAGCTTTACTTGCGGCCATTGCTCTGGGTGCATTAATGGTTCCAAAACTGAACTTAGATGCGTTTCCTGATGTGACAAATGTGCAGGTAGCTGTTAACACCGAAGCTCCTGGTCTTGGAGCGGAAGAAGTCGAGCAACTTATCACATACCCAATAGAAGCGGTAATGTACGCACTACCTGACGTTGAACAAGTGCGATCGATTTCAAAAACAGGTTTGTCGGGCGTGACGGTGGTGTTTAAAGAAGGCGTTGATATCTATTTTGCGCGGCAGTTAGTGTTTGAGCGCTTACAATCTGCTAAAGAGCTAATCCCTAACGGACTTGGCATGCCTACCATGGGGCCTAATACCTCTGGTCTTGGGCAAGTTTATCAATACTTACTTGAAGCAAAGCCCGATGCTGACATTGATAGCATGGCGCTGCGAAGCCTAAATGACTGGGTGGTTAAATTATTACTATTACCCATTGATGGTGTTACTGATATTTTATCGTTTGGTGGCGAAGTAAAACAGTATCACGTTAACCTCAACCCTAACAAATTACTTGCCTATAACCTAAGCCAACAAGATGTAAGCAATGCATTGCAAGCAAACAACAGGAATGTTGGCGGTTGGTATATGAACCGCGGTCAAGAGCAATTAGTTATTCGTGGCACTGGCTGGTTTTCGACCGGTGATAAAGGCCTGAGTGAAATTGCGCAAACCCCCATCAAAACGATTGATGGCACCGTAATTAAAGTCACTGATGTTGCAGACGTACAGCTTGGGAGTGAAATACGCCAAGGGGCAGTAACCTTATCGACTCGCGATGAAAATGGTGATGTTGTTAACCGAGGCGAAGTTGTAACTGGCGTGGTATTAAAAAGGATTGGTGCAAATACGAAGCAGACCATCGATGGTATTAACGAGCGTATTACAATGATCAACCGCGCGCTGCCTGAGGGCGTCAAATTCACGCCTATTTATAACCAAGCGGCACTTATTAGCCACGCGGTACAAACCGTTATAGATGCATTATTACTTGCATTTGTATTTATAATCATAGTGTTAGCGCTATTCTTGTTAGACTTAAGAGCAACATTCTTGGTTTTGCTGTCCATTCCAATTTCAATCGGCTTAGCGCTCAGTATTATGGCTTGGTTAGGGCTGTCGGCCAATTTAATGTCATTGGGTGGCATTGCTGTGGCTATTGGCATGCTGGTAGATGGCTCTGTTGTTATGGTTGAAAATATTTTTCGTCATCTAGGGCTAAAACATAATCAGGGTAAATCAAGCCGTGAGCTGGTTGCTGTTGCAGCAAAAGAAGTTGCTCGGCCAGTTTTCTTTGCGTCATTGATTATTTTAACGGTATTTTTGCCTTTATTCAGCTTTGAAGGCGTCGAGGCAAAGCTGTTCCAGCCTATGGCCGTCAGTATCATGTTAGCGATAGTAAGTGCCATGATTGTTGCCTTAGTCGTTGTGCCTGCGCTAAGTGTGTACTTTTTTGCTAAAGGCGTGACAGTTAAACACAGTAAGCTGCTACAACCCATTGAAAAGTTGTATCAACGAGCGTTACGACAGGCGTTACAAGCAAAACGGTTGGTGCTTGCTATTGCTGCTTTGTTATTGGTTACAGCCGCTATTTTACTTCCAAGGTTGGGGACTGAGTTTGTGCCCGAACTTGAAGAAGGTACGATTAATTTGCGGGTAACGCTTGCACCATCAGCCAGTCTTGAAACGGCAATCTCAGTGGCACCTAAACTGGAAGCCATGTTACTTGAATTTGCAGAAGTCGATTATGCACTTAGTCGGATTGGTCGAGCAGAAGTCGGTGGCGATCCTGAACCTGTTAACAACATAGAGATATACATTGGTCTTAAATCTCGCGAGCAATGGATAAATGCTAAAACACGTGTTGAACTCCAGCAGTTAATGGAAGAAAAACTTGAGCAGTTTCCTGGGCTCTTATTTAACTTTTCGCAACCCATCGCCACCCGTGTTGATGAACTATTATCGGGTGTAAAAGCACAGTTAGCAATCAAGTTGTTTGGTAGTGATTTAGCGGTGTTAAGTGAAAAAGGTCAGCAAATTGAGCAGCTAGTTAAACAAATACCCGGTGCTAAAGATGTGGCCATGGAGCAAATGGGCGGTGAGGCACAGTTAATTGTGAAACCTGATCGCTTAGCGTTATCGCGTTTTGGATTATCGGTTGCTGATTTAATGGAGGTTGTACAGCACGGAATTGGTGGACAAAGTGCAGGGCAAATTATCAATGCTAACGAGCGTTACGATATCTATGTTCGCATAGCAGAAAATTACCGGCAGAACCCGCGTGTAATTGCAGACCTTCGTTTACAAACCCCCTCGGGGGCGATTGTGAGAGTAGGTGATGTGGCTAAGGTAGCGATTGAATCAGGAGCATCCCAAGTACGCCGTGATGATGTACAAAGGCGCGTAGTTGTACAAGCGAATGTGCAAGGACGTGATATGGGATCTGTTGTTGCTGACATTCGCGCGATAATAGAGGATAAATTACAGCTACCGAGTGGTTACAGTGTTGCTATAGGTGGTCAGTTTGAAAACCAACAACGGGCACAGCAACGTTTAATGATTGTTGTGCCAGCGGCATTGTTACTGATTGCGCTATTACTTTATTTTGCATTTGGCAATGTATCGCAAGTATTGCTTATTTTAGTGAATGTCCCTTTAGCGGTAATAGGGGGGATTGTGGCTCTGTTTGTATCTGGGCAATATTTGTCGGTACCAAGCTCTGTTGGTTTTATTACTTTGTTTGGTGTTGCGGTATTGAATGGTGTGGTCATGGTAGAAAGTATTAATCATCGCCTTAAGGGCAAAGACGAAGTAGATGACGCGGTGTTTGATGGGGCAACCTCAAGGTTACGACCAGTGTTAATGACCGCATTAACTTCAATGTTAGGGCTTATACCCATGCTATTGAGCACGGGAATGGGGGCTGAAATACAAAAACCACTGGCAACAGTGATTGTTGGCGGTTTGATCAGCGCAACATTTTTGACCTTATTTGTCCTGCCTGTTCTTTATAAGTCGATGAGTAATAAATAACTGCCTAAGTGGCTTATTTGCAGAGGGGCGTAATCGCCCCTTTTTTAGTACTGAGTAATTCTGTAAAGGGCGTTTACACAACACGTAAGCCCTTATAAACTGGGCGCTATAATAATGAAGTAACATATGGAACAGACCGTGAGCAATCAAATTTCAATTCGTCCTGCAGTACCGAGCGACGCAGCAACTATCCTACATTTCATCAATGAACTAGCTATCTACGAAAAAGAACCATATGCAGTAAAGACTGATGAGAATGCTATTTTAAAAACTTTATTTAGTGAAGGTGCAACCGCTCACAGTGTTATTTGTTTAGAAGGTGACACAGCCATTGGTTTTGCCGTTTATTTTTATAATTATTCTACGTGGCTTGGTAAAAACGGTTTGTATTTAGAAGACTTATACGTCAGTGCTGATAGCCGTGGTAAAGGTGCAGGTAAAAAAATTATGCAATACCTTGCGAAACAAGCGCTAGAAAAAGACTGCGGTCGATTTGAGTGGGTAGTACTTGATTGGAATAAACCCGCGATTGATTTTTATGACAGCATTGGCGCTAAACCACAAAATGAATGGATTATTTATCGACTAACAGGGCAAGAGTTGATCGATTTTGCGAATCAGTAATATCACCAAATCACACAAACAATAAATACAAATAAAAATCATTTGCATTTAGTGTTTTGTCTGTGTAGTTTTAATACACAGGTTTTAAGTGCAGGTGATTTTTATGACACACACAACACATATCTCGGCCTTAGGTGCTCCAGCTATTGATGATGCATTAGCACCTTGGCAAAACGCTATTTATAACGGGAATCTGGCTTTTGAGTCTGGCGAATTAATCATTGCTCGCGATCACTACACGCAGGCAAGTGGTTGTGCAGAAACATTACTCACGCAATTTGCGAACTTACCACTAACCCCCACGGTTATTGACACATTAGAGCATTGTATTGCGGCCTTTGTAGTGGCGACTTTAAACCTTGCAGATACCTTTAAAGTTATGCAAAAACCTGAGCAAGCCTGTAGTTGGCTTTGCTATGCTCATCAACGGCTTAGTCATCTTTTAATGCACCCAGAGCAGCAAGTTCGCACACACGTATTACATCATCATCACAAAACGTATTTTGAGCTGGTGAAGTTTGCGAAAATGTCATCGGCATTTCCAACCCTCATCAATCGTATAAATCAGCTATTAGCTGAGCATCCCCACAAAACGCAGTTATTACATTAACGATAAGGAATCAGTATGCCTTTTACATTACCCTATTTAGCTTATGACTATGATGCACTCGAGCCTAATATTGATGCAAAAACCATGGAAATCCATCATACATTGCACCACCAAACTTATATTAATAAGGCGAATGCTGCCTTAGAAGGGAGTCATTATAGCGAGCAAGATGCCGAAACACTGTTGCGAACGATTGCTACAATGCCCGAGTCATTACAAAAGGCGGTGCAAGAGCATGTTGGCGGGCACCATAATCACTCATTATTTTGGCAAGTGATGACACCGAATGGGGTTGGCAAACCAAGCGGTGAATTACATACAGCGATCGTTGAAGCATTTGGCAGTTTTGATGAGTTTAAAGAGCAGTTTACTGATGCCGCTGTCAGTCGCTTTGGAAGTGGCTGGGCATGGTTATGTGTTGACGAAAATAATCAACTCGTTGTTGAAAGTAGTTTAAATCAAGACAGCCCGCTGATGCATAACCATACGCCTATTTTGGCTCTCGATGTGTGGGAGCATGCCTATTACTTAAAATATCAAAACCGCCGACCAGAATACATCGCTGCATTTTATAAAGTGATTAATTGGCCCGAAGTTGAGCGACGTTATTTAGCAGCGATTAAATAGTTAAGGTCCGAAACTGGCTAGTCAAAAAAATATATTCGGTTAAGCTATCGGTATTAGCTGATTACGAGAATCATTATGACTAGCCAACAATGGCGTACAGCAAGGCAAAGCCGTGATGCCCGATTTGATGGGGTATTTTTTGTCGCGGTAAAAAGTACCGGTATATATTGTCGGCCAATTTGTCCAGCACCGACAGCGCAAGAGAAAAATGTTGAATACTATCAGTACGCGCATTTAGCGGCACAGGATGGGTTTCGCCCTTGTATCCGGTGTCGACCAGATAGCGCACCGAATAGTCCCGCGTGGTTAGGAACTAAAACCACGGCGCTAAGAGCAAAGCAACTTATTGACAAAGGCGAGGCATATGATTGTGAAGTGCTGGCCGATAGATTAGGTGTGTCGAGTCGTTATTTGCGTCGTTTGTTTAATCAGCACTTTGGTCTTTCAATCACACAATATCGCTTATTCAATCAGTGTAATTTTGCTAAGCAGCTGTTACAAGAAACTGATTTATCGGTTGCTGACATCGCTTTTGCATCTGGTTTTAATAGTATTCGCCGTTTTAACGACGCATTTTTGAAGCAGCTTAATATTGCACCATCAAAATTGCGAAAAACCGATAAAAAACCAAGTGCAACGTTAAATTTAACCTTGGCGTTTCGTCCTCCTTATAACTGGCAGGCTTTACACGGTTTTTTACAGCGCCGCTTAATTAAAGGTCTCGAATGGCTTAGCGAAACAAGCTATGGGCGCACATTTAAAGACTCGCATTGCCAAGGGCAATTTACTGCTCAATTTGTTGAACAAAAAAATCATTTTAAAGTCACGATAGATATTGATAACACCCGCTATTTACAACAAGTGATCCATAACATTCGTCGTGTACTTGATTTAGATGCTGATACGCACACGATTGAAGCCCATTTAAATGCCGAACTTAATAATGCCATGCCATTGACACAAGGCTTACGCTTACCGGGTATTTGGTCGGATTTTGAAGCGGGTATTCGCGCAGTCTTGGGTCAACAAGTGAGTGTGACTGCTGCGCACATCTTGGTAACTAAGCTGGTCGCTGAGTTTAATCAAGCGAGTGATACCGTGTTTTTTCCATCTCCAGAATGGCTTGCCAATTCAGAATTGAGCTTTTTTAAAATGCCTCAATCACGCAAAGACGCTTTAAACCGGTTAAGTGCGTATTGTCATCAACATCCTGATAATCAAGAGCTTGATAATTGGCTGTCACTAAAAGGGGTTGGCCCATGGACAGTTAATTACGCTAAGCTGCGTGGTCAAAGTAACCCTGATATTTTACTTGCCGGTGACTTAGGCATTAAAAAGGCTTTAGCAGAGGTCGGTGAATTTGATAGTGAGCGCTGTGCACCTTTCCGTTCTTATTTAACATTTCAACTATGGCAACAATTATGAAAACGCAACAAGTTATTATGCCAAGCCCACTTGGCGATATTACCATTCAAAGCTCCTCAAAGGGCGTCAGTTATGTAGGTTTTTATCCTGTTGTTGCCATGCAAACTGAAACCGTTAACGAGCATACACTAACCCCGATTTTAATATGCATGAGCGAGCTTAACGAATACTTCAAGGGCGAACGTACACATTTTAGTGTGCCGCTTGACACACAAGGGACGGCGTTTCAGCAAACAGTGTGGCGTGCGCTAATGGGGGTTGAATTTGGTAAAACCAAGAGTTACCTAGATATAGCACAGGCTATTAATAACCCAAAAGCGGTGCGTGCAGTGGGCGCAGCCAATGGTAAGAACCCAATTAGTATTATAGTGCCATGTCATCGGGTAATTGGTGCAAGCGGAAAACTAACGGGGTATGCCGGTGGACTAGACCGTAAAGAATGGCTACTTAAACACGAAGGAATTTTGTAAAAATCCTGTTTTTACTTCTACACTGTTATCAGTTAACTAAATTCGTAGTTTATTATGACAGTGACGTTGTTTTTTATTAGATTTTTACTTGTTCTTTTTATCGTACTTTCTCTGCATTGTCAGGCAAAAAGTAGTGCGCCATTGCCCCTGACCTTATGTTATGCGGACCACGCGCAAGCACCTCTGTTTGTTGGTGCTAAACATGAAATACCCCTTGTTGAACCTACGGCGCAATTAGCGGCGCTTGCTAAACTTGATAATGCACTTGAATCCGTAACTTTTAAGTTTGTAAAAATGCCATGGTCACAGTGCATTACAGCGATTAAGCAGGGTCGAGTCGATGCATTTATAGCGGGATTTAGCCCACAAAAATCCCGTTATGCTGTATTTCCGGTTACTAATAAAGGTGTACCGATTGCTAAATTTGCCTTTGCAAGAATGAGCCAATGCTTAATTGGAAATCGTCGCTTTCATACCAAATGGCAATCTCGTGAAGTGTTACAATCAAAGGCATTTTCTTTGGCCGTTGCAAATGGGCTTTTTGTGGGAGAAGCGGCCAGCGAAGAGGCGTTTTTTATTGAACACACGTTTACTCAGCAGCAGGCTATAGAACGCGTATCAGAGGGGCGAGCCGATGCGGCTTTAGTGCTCTGCCAAATCGAAAATAATAAACTTGATTTATCGGTATACCATCGACAGAAGCTGGCACCTGTCTATCCGCCTTTAAATACGGTGACAGCGTACTTGGCTTTTTCAAATGAGTTTTATGTTAAGCATCAGAATGAGGCTGTTGTTATTTGGCAGCAACTTTTAAAGCAGAATATCCCATTGACCTTTGCAAAACAGATGCAAAACTCCCCACATTTAGAGATGAGCAGCTACGGTGCAAAAGAGTAAGGTAATAGATGATGTTATTGCATGATTAGGGTAGCATATTGCGACTTTAAATTTTGGGCAACATCATGGCACAGCTGTACTTTTATTATTCTGCAATGAATGCGGGTAAATCAACCACACTTTTACAATCGGCATTTAACTACCGCGAACGTGGTATGGAACCAGTGATTTTAACCGCTGCGATTGATGACAGAGCGGGCGTTGGCAAAGTATCGTCACGGATAGGTTTACAAGCTGATGCACATATTTTTGATGCCGACAAAGATGTATTTGAGCTAATCAAATCGTTGAACGATCAGAAAAAGCGTCATTGTATTTTAGTTGATGAGTGTCAGTTTTTATCTAAATTGCAAGTGATGCAATTAACCGATGTGGTCGATGAACTGGGCATTCCTGTTCTTTGTTATGGTCTTCGTAATGATTTTAGAGGTGAGTTATTTAGTGGCTCGCAGTATCTTTTAGCGTGGGCGGATAAGCTTATTGAGCTAAAAACCGTATGCCATTGCGGTCGTAAAGCAAACCACGTTTTACGCACCGATGAGCAAGGCAATGCGATTGCTGATGGTAATCAAGTTGAAATTGGCGGCAACGACCGATATGTATCGGTGTGCCGCAAACATTATAAAGCCGCGTTAAATCTCTGCCGCTAAAGCATCAATAAAGCAGTTAATATCGTGCTTAGTGACCCCTAAATGCGTCACTAAGCGAAGTGGTTTGCCTGCTGAAAAAAGTATATTTTTCTCTTTTAGCTTATTAGCAACAGCTTTTAAATCAATAGCTTCATCGACATTTGCGTACACAATGTTGGTATCGATTTGAAAAGGTGTGGTATCAAAGCCTGATAATGAATTTAATTTTTCAGCGAGATAAGCCGCATTATCGTGATCGTCACTTAGTCGGGTGACATGATTCTCAAGCGCATATTGCCCCGCTGCGGCAAGCATACCCGCTTGGCGCATACCACCACCAAGCACTTTACGCCAGCGGCGAGCTTTATCAATGAGTGCTTTGTTACCCAATAATAATGAACCCACAGGGGCGCCTAATCCTTTTGATAGACAAATAGACACTGAATCAAAGTATTGGGTGATTTCAGTAATATCGACACCTAACTTAACTGCTGCGTTATACACACGCGCACCATCAAGGTGAAGTGCAAGGTTGTGTTTATTAACACATTCTCTTGCTTGTTCAAGGTAACTTAATGGCAGTACTTTGCCTCCAATGGTGTTTTCAAGGCTGAGTAGTTTCGTTTTTGCAAAGTGAAAGTCATCCGCTTTAATAGCTGCAACCACCTTGTTTAAATCAATGGTGCCATCGGCGTTATTTTCAATCGGTTGTGGTTGAATCGACCCAAGTACGGCGGCACCGCCACCTTCAAACTTATAGTTATGTGCTTGTTGGCCACAAATGTACTCATCACCACGTTCGCAATGCGCCATTAAAGCAAGTAAATTTGCTTGCGTACCAGAGCTGCAAAAAAGCGCACTTTCGAACCCATGTCGCTCAGCAGCAACGTGTTCTAATTGGTTAACGCTTGGGTCATCACCGTAAACATCATCACCAACGGCAGCATTATTCATAATTGCACGCATATCGGCTGTAGGTTGAGTGACTGTGTCTGAACGAAAGTCGATCATGTTATTACCCTTATACAAGTTGGTTAAGAATGGCTTCGCGGTCTGCTTGGTCAAAGTAACTCCAAGCGATAAAGCGGCTTATTTTTTGGCCTTGTGCCATTTTTATTGTTTTAACGTCTTTGACATCAAGCGATGCGAGTTGTTTTTTGAGTTGTGGGAGTGTTTCTGACTTTGATACTAAAGACGTAAACCAAATACACTGCTCACTGAACTCTTGGCTTTCGGTGATCATTTTACTGATGAACTCGCGTTCGCCACCTTCACACCAAAGTTCGTTTTCTCTGCCCCCAAAGTTGAGTTCTTTTTTAGGGGTTTTATTTAAATTTTTCCACTTACGCTGTGAACCTGTTTGTGCCTGCTGTTCATTGGCATGAAATGGCGGGTTACATAAGGTTAAGTGGAACACATCTTTATCAGTGATAACGCCTGTAAACATTTTATTGCTGTTATCTTGTTGCTTTACTGATATTTTTAAACGGTTAAATTGCGCAATTTGCTTGGCAATTTTAACGGATAAGGTATCGATATCAGACCCTGTAAAATGCCAGCCATACTCATGTTGACCAATTAACGGGTAGATCAAATTTGCACCTGTGCCAATATCCAGCACTTTAACTTGCTTACCTGTAGGGATTTTACCTTGGTTATCACTGGCTAATAAGTCTGCTAGATGATGAATGTAATCAACTCGACCGGGTACAGGAGGACACAGATAATTGTCGGGCAAATCCCAAAAATCAATTTTGTATTGGCTTTTTAATAATGCTTGATTAAGGGTTTTCACTGCCATTGCATCTGAAAAATCGAGAGTCTCACTGCCGGTTGGGCTTTGTGTTATAAACTGAGAAAGAGCCGGAGTATCTTTACATAATAAAGTAAAGTCGTAGCCATTGAGGTGGCGATTTCGCGGATGCATTAAATAAACCTATCTGTTAGCAATGTTCAGTACAGATTGTATCAAATTAATCATTACAAAGTGTTGTTTTTAGGTTTTTTTAAACAGGCAGGGTGGTCAGAAATTTTATTGGTTTCTGTTAGCATAAAATGACTAAAAACCAATTTTCATGCATTTAACTTTCTAATTTTAAGCGTTAACTGAATTAACAAAGGTAAGCTAAGTGATAAAGTCATGTGTGTTCTTAAATGCAGTTTATCTGTTTGATAATCGAGGCAAAGTAATCTTTTCATTAATACGAGTCATAAAACGGCTATGAATAACAATTAAAAGCTGGTAAATTTTAATTTCAACTAACTGAAAAGTAATAAAAATAATGATAAAAAAATACTTAAAGGAATGGGTATAACGCTCTTAGTTATAATTTGCTTGTTTGTAATCCTAGCGGTTTGGACTTCATTTAAAGCGTCAGGATATAAAGAAACAGCGATACCTTATTTAACCCCGGCATTAACTGAAATATCTAAATGGGACGCACAAACAGGCCTTGTTGATCAAATGCAGCTCTCTAATAAACTCACTTAACTTACTGATATTTAGGCAGACCAAGGGTGTTGATCTTATTTAGCGCCTTCACTTTGATCATCGCTTCAACCAGTTGGCGATTGTAATCACGCGCATT
>NZ_JACDWU010000186.1:0-23968 GCF_016464045.1 Pseudoalteromonas sp. bablab_jr011
AATGCGCGTGATTACAATCGCCAACTGGTTGAAGCGATGATCAAAGTGAAGGCGCTAAATAAGATCAACACCCTTGGTCTGCCTAAATATCAGTAAGTTAAGTGAGTTTATTAGAGAGCTGCATTTGATCAACAAGGCCTGGGGTGGTTCAACTTCATCGGCTGTATGGAAATAAGTGGTAGACGTCTTGAACGCTTTCTGTGAAAGCGCTTCAAAATCGGTAAAACATTTTGTAATATTACCACGATACTTAATGTCTACAAGTTGAACATTATCACCCCAGTTACTGTTTAATAAACCCTGCTCATCAATAAGTTTATGAATACTTATTTCTGTTTTAAGCTTTTTTTTCGCAGTTGCCGTATCGCCTTGTTTTTTACTTTTAAAGTTGAAGTATTTAAATATGTCGGTATCTGGCAGTATACCTTTCTTTCTATATAAAATTGTTGCGATTGCTTCTACATGATCTTTAAATTTATTTTCGCCTTTATGTTTAACTTGGTGAAGAGACAAATAATCGTCACCTCTTTTAATGGCAAAATCTTCAATCCATTCATACTCAATATGGTGTTCATCTAAGAAAGTATCGAAAGAAGGTAAACCAAATCCTGCTCGAGCTTCTTTAATAATATTTGCTAAACAAACATAGAGGCCTACTTTTCCTTGGTAATTATAGCCATTCCAAGAGGGTGTAGCATCGTGCAAAATGCTTTTAGATGATGCATTAGTCATATTAAAGTTACTCTCTTATACAAACTAGATATAGTCAAAATATTTACCTATGAACACCAATCTACCAGCACACTCCAATTCCCCGTGATCACACCTGAAACTAAGTTAATGATGAGTAATTTACAGCATGGATGCTGTACAAAGCGTAGTTTGGCCATGGATGGCCTATCTACGCTGATTACGTTCACATCATTAACGTAAGTTGAAGATCAAGTGTGATCCTCGGGTGCGCCGAGAGAGTCCAGAGAGAGGTCGGCGGCAGCCTCTCTTTGGTTGCCATCGCCAACGCGATAAAACCTCAAATAGAGGTTTTTAATCCCTTAAAAGTCCTGCACGCAAACTCTAGGTCTGTACGTTAAACGTCACTATCTACACGTTATAACTTGGCTTATCTTCCGCCACTAAACCAAGCTCATTATTTTGCTGTTGATAAACAGCACTTTCTGCAAACTCAAAACTGTTTATGCCTACCCACAATTTAGCGCTGTTTGCCTGTGCAACCTGATACGCCCAGTCGCTCACTGAGCGTGATTTCTCGGCATCACAATTAAAGTAATCGCTCAACTCACGAGTTATATGCTGGTTATATATAACGAGGTTTTGTTCTTCCCAGCGCTCGCGGTGCTCTTGCGCAGCTAAAAAATCGCGTTTGCTGTTATTGCATTTACTATGAGCTGCCACAAAGTTATGGCCTAAATCGTTGGCGTAACGCGTAAACGGAATAAAGTGATCAACCTCGGTTTTGCTGTTTAATGCCTTTTGACAATAAAAGCAGTGACCGCGTTGTAGCTCTATTAATACAGGTTTTGCTTTATTGAGTGCATTGCGATCAAAGCCAAATAAAAAGTCATGAAGTTGACTTTGTGGGCCGATTAGCGCTTGGTTGTATTTAATACTTTGAATTTTTTGTAGCCATGCATTTTTAGCTAAGTACACAACTAAGTCGTAAAAGCGTCTAAAGCAACTGGCAATACCTGCATTTAAGGTAATGTATTGCTGCCCTTTAACATGAGGATATAAGAAACACTCTTCCTTGCCATTTAGCTTTTGTAATAACCATAACGGTCCATCTTTAATGGTTTGTAACGTTGTTCTGCGTATGTTTTTCCAATCACTGCACTTTTTTAATTGGCTAACTGAATTAATGTTATTTAATTTTGCATCGTGTAGTGTGGTGATGATTTTGGCTTGTTTTTTGGAATTGGTATTTTGTAAAAGCAGCTGGTCTCTATTGTTACCAATGGCACCAAAAGGAGATGCTTGATGCCAATACAACGCAATAAACTTTTCGACTAATTCGTCAAACGTTATTTGTAATTGCGCATTCGGATCTATTTGCTGTTTTTCAATGCTGATATCAGCAAGCGCATGCAACAAGGCAAACTTGTAAGTGGCACTAAAGTCCCCTTCCACCAGCATGCGTTGAATATAAGCGATAAAGTCGAGCTGTTGCTGCATAGCCATATCCAAACTATGCCTTTAATGAAGGCTTTGATAAAACGCTGAGGGCTTCTTTTAAGCGCATAAGCTAAATCCTGTTACTGCGGCTTAAAATGAGTAAACCGCTCCATGGTTATTTATTAATACTAAATAACGAGCCGTTAAGCTGCTATTAAGTTTAAAAACAATCTAGCACGAATAGCCATGATAAATATAGGGTTTATCGATGAATAAAGTGGTTGCTCTAAATTAACATGTGAGGGATTCGTTTAAAAATGCGGCATAACGAGGTATGCCGCGCTGTCGTTTTATAATTTATAAGACTAAAGACTTACTTTGGCGTTCGTCTATGCAAAATGGCGTTTAGCCATATTTCGTTGGCGCGCTCTGGGCGCTGGTCGGCGCTTTGCCACGACTTTAAAATAAACAGGTTGGTGTTTTTAATAATGCTTTCGAGGCCAACTTCGTTTAAGTCGGTAAATTCGCGGCCGTTGTGTTCTCGCTCGCCGTCGCCGTATTTAAACGATACATACACAATACCTTGAGGTTTAAGTGCGCGGGCTAGGTTATTAAAGGCGTCGGTTAAGTCGTTTTTTGCGACATGAATTAAACTTGCGCAGCACCAAATGCCGTCGTATTTTTCAACGTCATTTAGGTCTTGAAAACTGCTTACTGCCACCTCTTGGTTTAAGTATTCTGAGGCTAGCTTGGCTATTTCGGGGCTTATATCAAACGCATCAACGCTAAAGCCGCGCTCTTTAAAAATAAAGGCGTCGCGGCCAGAGCCACACCCAGCATCTAACACGGTGCCATTTTTTGGCAGCAGCGGTAAAAACTCATCGTAAAGCTGAGTTAAATCTACATCGAGCGTGGCATCGACAAATGCTTGTGCGTTTTGGTTGTAGTAATCGATTGTTTTGGTTGCCATTTTACGTCCTTTATCGTGGCAGTAATGCTTAAGTTAAAAATAGCATTAAAGCGAGATATCGGTAAATAAAATGAATGAAGAAAGTTCAATTAGGCCAAACCAGTTAAACAAAGCGAAGCATGAAACCGTTATTGTATTTTTACTGCTAATCGCCCCAAAAGTGTTAATTAATTTAAACACGCGAAGTATTCCCCCTGCCTACCTCACGACTAATTTAACACTTTAGCAGGTAAAAGCTGCGCCATTGCACGCGTTATGTTTGATATATAACAGGTTATTTGTTGCAAAAGTCACAATTTAATAGGGCTTTTGTCGCCCATTTCTAAACATACGACTATAATGTTAAATGAAATCAACATTCTTAATACTAAATACTAGGGATACACAATGAAAAAACTTCCTATCGCATTGGCGCTATGTGCTGCTTTCGTGTCTGCAAACACGCTTGCAGAAGTTCGCATAAATGGCTTTGCTTCAATTGTGGGGGGTAAAACTCTCGACGACGACACAACTTTATACGGCTACGATAACGATATCTCTTTTAAGAATGAGAGCATGTTTGCTTTGCAGCTTTCAGCTGATTTACAAGAGAAATTAAGCGCGACAGCACAAATTGTTGCCCGTGGCGATAACGACTTTGACGCTGAGTTTGAGTGGGCTTATTTAACCTACGAGTTTACCGACGAGCTGCAACTAAGCGCAGGTAAAATGCGTGCGCCGTTTTACCGCTACTCAGACTTTTTAGATGTGGGTTACACGTACCGCTGGGTTCGTCCACCGCAATCAGTGTATAACTTACCGTTTTCGACCTATGAGGGTTTAAGCTTATTGCACAATACCCAATTAGGCGATTGGGACTCTACCTTGCAAGTTATTTACGGCAGTTTCGATGGTGATATTGCGGTTGTATCTGTTAATGGCGACACTGAGTTAAACGACATTGCGGGTATTAACTGGACTCTAGCCTACGACTGGTTTAGCGCTCGCGCTACCTACTTTGTTGCCGAAACAACCATTGATATTGCAAACGATACCGACGCAGGTATTGCACTTAATGGCTTAGAGCAAGCATTACGTGGTGCAGGCTTTGTTGATCAAGCCAATGATATTGCTGCAAATGAAGATGATGGCTCATTCTTTGCGATTGGTTTTTCGATTGATTACAACAACATTTTATTTGACGCTGAGTACACTGAGTTTGAAGTAGAAAACAGTGCGCTGGCTAAACAAACACAATATTACACGTCGGTTGGTTATCGAATGAATGAGTGGACCGTTCACTTAACTTACGAAAACAACGACGACAAACACGATAGTAATCGCTATAACGCGTTACCTGCTGTACCGGCATTAAACGCGGGTATTAACCAGGTATTAGAGGGCGTTAAAGCAAAAAGTAACGTTTACACCATTGGTACTCGTTATGACTTCCACCCGTCTGCCGCTTTAAAAGTTGACTTTAGTCGCTTTAAAGATGACATCACTGATACAGAAACTGATGTCGTTGCTGTTGCTGTTGATTTAGTTTTTTAATTGGAGTTCATAATGAAAAAATTACTATTAGCTACAGCGGTAACGCTTTTATCGAGCACCGCTTTTGCAGACGTTGCCGTGATTGTTAATCCGGCCAATGGCAATGCAATTGATGAAGGCACCATTAAAAAGATCTACCTTGGTAAAGCAAAGTCGTTCGACGATGGCACTAAAGTAAACCCTGTAAACCAAGATGGTAACAGCGTGAGCGATGAGTTTAACGACAAGGTGGTAGGTAAGTCGAGCAGCCAGCTTAATGCGTATTGGTCTAAGCTGGTTTTTACCGGTAAGGGCACGCCTCCTGAAAAGCTGGCGAATGATCAAGCCGTTATTGACTTTGTTGCCTCTAATAACGATGCGATTGGCTATATTGATGCTGCGAAAGTGACCGACAAAGTAAAAGTTATTGCAACGTTTTAATCGGTATTTGTTTACGTAGTAAAAAGCCACTTCAATATGAAGTGGCTTTTTTAATTTTAGCGTGTCGTTTTTAGCTTATTCAACTTTAAATTTTGCTGTGGCGTCTAACAGTGAGTCAGACAGGTAATGTAAGTTTTTAGCAACATCGCGTACTGCCGAAAGCGAGTCCATGGTCTCTTCGAACGACATGTGCATGTTAGACACATTTTCTACAACCATGCTGGCAACAGAGGTTTGCTCTTCGGTTGCGGCGGCAATTTGCGAGTTCATGCCGTTAATTTCTAAAATTTGCTCAGAGATTTTCTCAATCGATAGGCCTGTATTCTCTGCGGCTTCGGCGTTGTTCATTGCCATGTCGCGCGCTGAGTTCATTGCATTTACCGATTCACTGGCTGCGGTGGTAAGTGTTGAAAGCAGCTCTCTGATTTCATTTGTCGATTGCGATGTACGTGAAGCCAGTTCTCTTACTTCGTCGGCTACCACGGCAAAACCTCGACCTTGCTCACCAGCTCGCGCGGCTTCAATTGCAGCATTCAGCGCTAATAAGTTAGTTTGCTCTGCAATTGAAGTAATCACGTTCAAAATTTGCGTTACGTTTTTAGTGTCGCTTGCCAATTGGTTGATTGTTGAAGCGGCTTGGTTTATTTCGTCGCTTAAGGTGCGTGACTCTATCACTGAGCGCTGAATTTGCGTGCGGCTTTGCTCTACTTCGCGCTCTGCTGTTTGCGCTGCTTCAGATGCACTTGCAGCAGAATGAGAGATGTCGGCCACGCTTTGGCGCATTTCTTCCATTGATTGCTTCACTATTTCTGCATCGGTCGTTTGTTTGGTTGTGGCTTTTTCGGCGCGTTCCATACCTTGTACTAATCGGGTTGAGTTTTCCATTAGTGGCTCGCACACTGCAATTACTTCAAGTACTGCGGCCTTTAATAGCTTTATAAAGGCATTAAAGTTAATGGATACATGACCAATTTCGTCTTTAGCATGCACAGCCAGCTGCGTGCTTAAAGAGCCTTTGCCATCTGCAAGTAAGCGTAAGTTGTCGGCAGCCGCACTTGCAGACGAGCCAATACCACGGGCAATCCAAATTGAGGTAATCACCAATAAAACTAACGATATAATCGACACAACGAGCATTAAATGCAATGCGTTGTCAGAACGCGCTTTAGTGGCTTGTACTAATTCAAAAAAGCGGTCATCAGCGCGCGCCTGAGCCCCTTTAAAACCGGTGAGTACGGCTTCATATAGCTTTGTTTTTTGCTGTGCCTGCTGCTGAATTTTACTAAAGTCGGCTGTACCGTCGATCATGGAGCTGGCAATAGCAGAAGAGGTTTTTGCGTATTGCTGTAGTTTTTCTTTTGTTTCTGCGTTCACATAGCTGTTATTGATAGCAATAATATTTTGCAGGTTTTCGTTAATTACTTTGTACGTTTGTGCTGCGCTATCTACTAAGTCTGACTCGCCAAAGGTGACCGCTTGTGTGTATAGCTCATCGAGCTTTTCGAGTAAGGCCACATTTGCCGAGGTGAGTTTAACGACTTGATAAGACGACTTTTCTAGCTCATCAAGTGAGCCTCTATTATCGCTCATCGCGATATAGTTGGTTAGCACAATAATGACAAATGCAATGACTGCAATGCATGTTATGGCATGAATTTTTTTTGTAATACTTAGATTTTTAAATGAAATACCTGCAGACATTGAATCCACCTTTGCTGTCTTGTTACCTAGTATTATCGCCTGTTTTCCCTAAAGTATTAATTATATTTCAATTTTCAGACTTTATTCGTATAAATAAAGTGTAGTATCATCATGATATAGGCTTAACTTGTGTGATTTTTCTAGTATAGCAGTTATCTAAATTGACACGCTTTTTGGTGTCAGTATTTTTAGATGTAATTCATTTATTTTCGCTAAGTTAGCAGATTATTTCGAACAGAAAACCGGTGTTAATTTTGGGGGAAAGGTTACATTTAGGGCAACATCACTAGGCCATGTTTATAAGGCATGCCCCTACTTTATACCCGCAATCTAAACTTAAGGCTTGTAAAGTATGTTTGCTGGCTGTTTTTTCGCTGCACACCTTACGTGTTAAGCAACTAACTAGCATAATAATCACGTTAAAACGAAAAAAGGCCCTTTCGGACCTTTATGTTACACGGGCATTACTGGGCGTTTTGCTTTGCAACTAACGCTTTTAAGCTGTTACCAGCAACAAACAACGACGCTGCAAACAACCCTATATCTTTTAGTAAAAACTCACCCACAAAGCTCAATACAGGAAAACCGGCATCGCTCGTAATACCTGATAAAAACACCATCATGCTAATGGTTACTGTAAATAACGCCATGGATAACAGCCCACCAAGCACCGATAAAGCGGGGTTAATAAAGCGTGCGAAAAATAATAAGCCGATGATAATTTCAAGCGAGCCTAAAAAGTTTACCAGGCCTTGCTTTGAGAAAAGGGCATACATCCACGAAACCAGTGGGTTATTAGCTATCATGCCGTACATGCCCTCAGCCTGCCCCGCAGAAAACTTAATACCACCAAACCAAATATAGATGATACCGAGTGTAATGTAGATAAGCGGCACACCTGCTTTTTCTAGCTTTTCACCAAGGGCGTTAAACGTTGTTAATTGTGTATTCGTAAAAGCCATGACAGCTCTCCTTTATTTAACCTACTAGTAGGTAGGTTTGCTAGGTAAAATTTTTTGAGTGCTGAACTAGGCCAGCATCTCAATCCATGCATCACACGTTTGATTAAACAAACCAGCATGATGCTCACTTCGGTTTAGCATAAGTGCGCCTTTTATTGCGCAACATATAATGACCGCTTGCTGATAAGCAGTAGATTTAAAATTAAACTCACCGTTATCAAGTCCGACTTGCAAAATATCACTGAGTATATTTAGCTCAAGATCAGCCATTTTTAATACCTGCTTTTGCAGCGGTTCGGCCATGAGTCGCAAGTCGGTTTGCATGGCGTAAATACCACACATTTGCCCATCGTTCGCACAACTTTGAAACACAGCAAAATAACCTTGTAAACGTGCTTTGGCTGATGGCAGCGTTTTTAAGTGTGATTCTAGCTGCTTTAGCTGCTCGCATTTTAACTGACAAAACGCAATGCCCAAATCGGCTTTGGTTGCAAAATGATGGTGGATACTCGCTTTGCGAATATCGAGCTCTTTAGCAAGGTCTGCATAGCTAAAACCATGGAAACCATTGCTTTGAATAAGCGCATCGGCGTGTTGCAGTATGTTTGTATATGTCGTGTTCATGTTGGGGATATTACCTACCAGTAGGTAGGCTTGCAAGTTGTTTTTTAATCAATGCGTAAAATAAATCATGCCTGAGCATAAAAAATACGGTGCGTTTGAGGCTAAAAGCCGCGTTATTTCTGGCATGAGCACAGCGAGCAAGCTATTTTTAAAAACGACTTTTTTAAGCTGCATGACGTTTTAAGTGCACTGTTAAAGGTTCACTGTGAGAAACATTTTTTAATCGATTGATCTGTTATCAGCAGCTTTATTATCAATTGTTCTTTTGTCAGTTTTTTATTGTCAGTGTGTTCTGCTAGTTAAAGGCTTGTAGCAATGTACTTAAGCGAGCAGCACCACACAGAACTAAAAGATTACAACAACCTATGTAAAACAATACAGACGAGAACATTGCACATTTACGAATTTACTAGCACTATTATATAAGAGAGTACTTAATAAATAGGTAAAAAATGCGCACTAACCAAACTAATTGCCAGCAAGTAAGCTGTAAACAGTGTGAAGACAACTTAGAACTAGGCTTTGACTTCACCATGGCTTTTCAACCTATTATTGACTGCTCCGCAAAGAATATTTTTGGTTACGAAGCCTTAGTGAGAGGCCCTAATAATGAGTCGGCTTATTCTGTTATTTCTCAGGTTAATGACGATAACCGTTACACATTTGATCAACTGTGCCGTGTTAAAGCCATTTCTCTTGCTGCAAAGCTAGCGTTACCGTCTATTTTAAGTATTAACTTTTTACCTAATGCGATTTATCAACCAGAGCGTTGTATTAAAACGACGCTAGCAGCCGCCCAAAAATACAACTTTCCTGTTAAGCAAATAATGTTCGAGTTTACCGAAGTTGAACAAGTCGAAGACACCGCTCATATAAAACGCGTTATTGAATATTATCAATCACTTGGATTTATTACTGCGACCGACGATTTTGGCTCTGGTTACTCAGGGTTAAATTTATTGGCCGATTTCCAAAGTAATATTATTAAGCTTGATATGGAGTTAGTTCGCGATATTCACCTTGATAAAGCACGCCAAACAATTGTTAGCCACTGTATTGCAATGTTCGAAGAGCTTAATATAACGCCTCTTGCCGAGGGCATTGAATGTATTGAAGAATACCAATGGCTGCGCAGTGCTGGCGTCAGTTTAATGCAAGGGTATTTATTTGCTCGCCCAGGATTTGAATGCCTACCCGAGGTCGATTTTAGTTTGTTGAATTAACATAAGCTACGAAATTCGAGCTAAGAGCTGCGAGTTACGAGGAGCGAGGTACGAAGTGCTAAGTGCTAGCTACGAAATGCGAGTTACGAAGTGCGAGCTGCTAAAAGCGTAATGCGAGTTACGAAGTGCGAGTTACGAAGTGCGAGTTACGAGGTGCGGGCTGCGAAATGCGAGCTAAGAGCTACGAGATGCGAGGTGCGGACTAAATACGCGATGTAGAGCCATTGCTACCGATTGAACTTTTCGCACGAAATAAATTTCACGCCTACACTGTTTAAACTGTGTAGGGTGCAAATAGGGCAATAAAGTCTGTTTTATTAGCTCTAATCTTTCCTCGTTAGTATTCATATAAATTTAATAGCCTTCCGGTGGGTGGATCTGTATAATCCGCGGCCTATTATTTACCCTATTGCTTGTTTATTTTCGCAGTTTTGCACCATAACCCTGTCAGTATTTTTCTAGGAATAATTCGTTGATCTCAACCGCAAATATCACCATGCAATTTGGCGCAGAGCCGTTGTTCGAAAACATTTCAGCCAAGTTTGGTAACGGTAACCGCTATGGTTTAATTGGCGCAAATGGTTGCGGCAAGTCAACCTTTATGAAAATTTTAAGTGGTGCACTTACCCCTTCTTCAGGCAATGTGTCGATTACGCCAGGCTTAAAAGTCGGTACGCTAAGCCAAGACCAATTTGCGTTTGAGCAATACACAGTGGTTGATGCGGTAATAATGGGCGATACAGAGCTTTGGAAAGTAAAGCAAGAGCGTGACCGCATTTACTCATTACCAGAAATGAGCGAAGAAGACGGCATGAAGGTCGCAGAGCTTGAAAGTATCTTTGCCGAAATGGATGGTTACACGGCAGAAAGCCGCGCTGAAGAAATTTTAATTCAAGCTGGTATTGAACAAGCGTTTCATTACGGGTTAATGGCCAATGTAGCACCGGGTTGGAAACTGCGAGTGTTATTAGCACAAGCGCTGTTTGCTAATCCTGATATTTTGCTTCTTGATGAGCCAACCAATAACTTAGACATTTACACCATTAACTGGTTAGCCAATGAGCTTAACCAACGTAAGTGTACGATGATTATTATTTCGCACGACCGTCACTTTTTAAACTCGGTTTGTACGCACATGGCCGACATTGATTATGGCGAACTGCGCATTTACCCGGGTAACTACGAAAAGTTTATTGAGGCATCTAGCCTTCAACGCGAACAATTACTGGCCGAAAATGCGAAGAAAAGCGCTGAAATCGATGAGCTTCAAGACTTTGTAAACCGCTTTGGCGCTAACGCCTCTAAAGCAAAGCAAGCGAGTTCGCGTGCTAAACGTATGGATAAAATTAAGCTAGATGAAGTTAAATCATCAAGCCGTATGAGCCCGTCATTGTACTTTGACGAAGGCAAAAAAATGTACCGCCAAGCACTTGAACTCACTAAGTTAGGCCATGGCTTTGACGGCGAAACCTTATTCAGCGGCGGCGACTTATTACTTGAAGCGGGTGCAAAACTGGCTGTTATTGGTGAAAACGGCGTGGGTAAAACGACGTTTTTACGCTGCTTAGTGAACGAACTTCAAAGTAACGAAGGGGTTGTTAAATGGTCAGAAAATGCAAGCGTTGGTTACTGCCCACAAGACAGCACTAAAGACTTTGATAACGACTTAACCCTATTCGACTGGATGTCGCAGTGGCGCACAGCCAAGCATAACGATTTAATGGTGCGTGGCATGCTAGGGCGTTTGTTATTTACCGCAGACGATGCCAACAAAAAGGCGCGCAACTGCTCTGGTGGTGAGAAAAACCGTTTGTTATTTGGTAAATTAATGATGCAAGACATTAATGTACTCGTAATGGATGAACCCACTAACCACATGGATATGGAAGCCATCGAAGCGCTTAACAATGCGTTAAAAGATTACGAAGGCACGCTAATTTTTGTGAGCCACGACCGTGAGTTTGTTTCGTCATTGGCAACCCGCATTATCGATATTAAGGACAAACAGATCATCGATTTTCAGGGCACATTTGACGAATATATGGACCATGTTGCACAACAAGAGTCATAACCCCTTTTTATACAGGTGAGCTATTTAGCTCACCTTTTTGTTTACGTTCAGTTACATAATACCTTTGACCTACTTACCCACTTTAGGTAATTTACATCTCCCTTACAAAACATAACAAATTTTTAGGATGTAAATGAAAAAGTTCCTTGGCGTATCGGCACTGACGCTTGCGCTCACGGCCTGTGGCGGCTCATCAACAGATAAAAAACCAGATGATAAAGTAGTACAAAATACCGCACCTACATTGTCTGGCTCATTAACAATAAATACAAAAGCACTTGAGCCTGCAACCTTAGTGGTTGATGTAAAAGATGAGCAAAACGATACAATCACTGCAACAATCATTGATAAGCCAGAATGGCTGAACCTCTCTAGCAAAAATAACCAAGTCACCTTTCAAATTGAACCTAGTTTGTTCGATATTGCGAACCATACATTTACGGTCGAGGTGTCGGATGGCAAAGCGACTAATCAGTATACGCTCATTGTGAATGTCGCTGAAAATCGCGAAGCATGGCAATCTATAACGTTAAGCGATGACGATATAATCGGTAATTGGCACACTAAGGATGCGAGCATTCAACTCATTTTTGCCTCGAAAGATAGCGGCGTTCTATCACACAATGGTGAGCTAAGTGCTTTTAAATGGTCAAATCCTGACGTGGTAGCGTTAAAAACACACACTATTGACTGTGTTTTGGACTGTTCTCAAAAAGCATTGATTGAAATTGATGTTTTGGCTAAGCGTGATGATGCACTGCGTGTTGAGTTTTTTAATGTATCTGAAGACAAAGGCGACGTAGTTACATTGTATAAAACACAGCCTGAATTACGCTCACACTATTATGTTGATACCCGTGTGAGTACATTTCACACTGTAAATCATTTGAATACAGAAGCAGAAGAAAGCTACTTTGAGTTTGTGTTAGCCAGCTCAGTGCCGACTCCCTCAGGAAAAACACTATTCCAACCTTATGCCGACTTTTCGGCGATGCTTAATGGCACACAACTTACAATTACTAGCGACACGCTTGTTAATACGTATAACACGTCGCAATTACACAAAGATGGCTACGAGTTTAATGTTGCATTTGACTTAAACTTAATAGATGCAGAAATTATTGCGCAATTTGATGACTTTTTGGTTGTAAAAGTAAGCCACAATTTAACTTATCACGATGAAATAACCCCAAGCCAAATTGCTGAGTCAGCAGAGCTTGTTGCCGCAATGCAAACGCAAACATCGATCGGCACATTTCGCCGTATTACGCCAACCGCAGTACCCAACCTTGAAATTGGCACACGTTATACAGGCCGTTTAGATAATAAGATTGCAGACACTGGCGAGGGTTTAACATTACGCTATGTGCCTACACACTTTGCTATAACAGCTGCTAACCAAGCGACCGTCACGTTTAACACACCAAAAAACGACGATTCATTTAAGTGGCATTACACCTTAGATAATAATGGCGAAACCATAAAGTTAACAGGCAATGGCTCAGATACATCATTGCAATTTTTTACAATGCACACAGGTAAAATGCTTTATGCGCTTGAACGTAATAAAGAAGAGCGCCAAGCACGCCTAGCCTACGAGCTATTAGAAGTCATAGACGAAACCAATATCACATTAGCTGATTACAAAGAGGTATTCAGCTACTTACGCCAAGACTTTATCATCGGAAATAATAAAGTATTTTGGTTTATTAACGACGATGGAAAGGGCAGCTACTATTTCAACTCTAGTTTTGGGGAGACAGACGCTGCTTATTTCACACCAAACGCATACTGGCAACTCGAAAGCGACAATAGCATTACGTTTGCATTAATGTCTTTGTGTCCAAACGCTGATGAGTTTGTAAGCTGTAAAAACGAAATATTAGCCAATGAAACTGGCAGTTATTTGTCATTAGCTAACTTTAAAATGCTTTATAAAGACGGTGATAAATACATTTTCGACCGCTTAATATGGCAACGTTTATATGATTACAGCGATCAAGTTTATAAAGAAAACGTATATCAGCATAGTTATTGGATGGGTAAGCAATAAGCAAACAGTTTTTTGTTTTTAACCTGCGCGCGTCAATTGTTTCATGATGTGGTTACACACTATGGCGCGATGGCGCGCGAAATAAATTTCACGCCTACAAGTACGGGTTTCGAGGTGCGAGGTGCGAGTTTCGAGCTACGAGCTACGAGCTACGAGCTACGAGGTGCGAGGTGCGAGGTGCGAGCTACGAGAGGCGAGAGGCGAGATGCGAGATGAGAGCTTAGCGCTGAATACGCATTATAAAATCGTAAAAAAGCGCGCGAGATAAGTTTCATGGCTGCATTGCGCGGTATTTTTTCGTGGCATTTATATTATAAATTTAAAGCAGGGATGATACGCTGGAGACACTTTTTTAAAAAATGGTGGGAAAGGATAATGGTATTATTACGCGTAATATTAATCTCAGCAGTAGCACTGTTTAACGTAAGTTCGGTGCTAGCAAATAATGAAAAACTCAGTTACGACGCTGAGTTGAGTACGTACTCGTACGACTACCCTGTTAAGTTTTTTAACCTGTCTTCTCAACAATCTTCTTTAAAAATGGCTTACTCGTATTTAAAACCTAAGGGTGATAAGCCTACCGTTGTGCTTATGCATGGTAAAAACTTTAATGGTCATTACTGGACATCGACAGCAAAGTATTTAAATGAAGCGGGCTATGGTGTTTTAATCCCCGATCAAATTGGTTTCGGTAAGTCATCAAAGCCTAAAGATTATCAGTTTTCGTTCCCTGCCCTTGCCAATAATACGCATCAATTAATAACGTCGTTAGGTATAAAACGCCCAATTGTTTTGGGGCACTCTATGGGTGGAATGCTGGCAAGCCGCTATGCATTAATGTTTCCTGAGCAAGTGCGAAAACTTATTTTATTGAACCCGATTGGGCTTGAAAACTACCTTAGCTATGTTCAATACAAAGACACTGATTTTTTCTATGATCTTGAGCTTGGTAAAACACCCGAGAAGATCATTGCCTATCAAAAACAAAACTATTATGACGGGAAATGGAATCAAGACTATGAGCAACTTACGCACTTTTTGAGTGGCCAAATTCAGGGGCCTGATCATGAGTTAATGGCATGGGTTAATGCTAAAACCTATGACATGATTTTTACTCAGCCGGTTATTACTGAGTTCGACCAATTTAAAATGCCTGTTGCTTTAATTCTTGGTACTCGCGATAGAACAGGTCCTGGCCGTAACTGGAAAAAGCCGGGTGTAGAATACCAACTTGGTCGCTATGACGAGCTGGGTAAAACGGCCGCTAATCTCATTCCTACTGCGCACTTAATTGAACTAAAAGACATTGGTCACTTGCCTCATATTGAAAATTTTGAGCTATTTAAAAAGGCGATGAATAAAGCGTTAGCCTTTAAAGAATAACGCTCATAATGTGCGTATTTTTGATATGCAAGCGATGCTTACGCTTTAATAATATTGCTATAAAAAAGGCCACAGCAATGCTGTAGCCTTTTGATATTTATCAACTTAAATTAAAGATCAAAACGGTCAGCGTTCATTACTTTCACCCATGCGTCGACAAAGTCGTGTACAAAACGTGCTTTGTTATCGTCTTGTGCATAAAACTCGGCGTATGCGCGTAAGATTGAGTTTGAACCAAACACTAAATCAACCCGTGTTGCAGTCCATTTAGTAACGCCTGTGCTGCGCTCAACTATGTCGTAATAACCTTTGCCTATTGGTTTCCACGTGAAGGCCATGTCGGTTAGGTTTACGAAAAAGTCGGTGCTGAGTGTGCCTACGTTATCGGTGAATACACCGTGCAAAGTCCCATCATAATTAGTGCCAAGTACACGCATACCACCCACAAGTGCTGTCATTTCTGGTGCCGTTAAGCCCATTAATTGCGTGCGCTCTAACATGAGCTCTTCTGCTGATACTGCATACTCTTCTTTAAGCCAGTTACGGAAACCATCGTGTATTGGCTCAAGCACGTCGAACGACTCGGCGTCGGTCATGTCGTCAGTTGCATCACCTCGTCCTGGTGCAAATGGTACGGTTACATCGACCCCTGCAGCTTTTGCTGCTTGTTCTATTGCTGCACTGCCACCTAGCACGATTAAATCGGCAAGGCTTACTGGCTTGCTTAAATCTGCTTGAACCGACTCGAGCGCGCTAAGTACGTTGGCTAAACGTTTTGGCTCGTTGCCTTGCCAATCTTTTTGCGGTGCTAGGCGAATACGTGCTCCGTTTGCGCCACCTCGGTGATCTGAACAACGGTAGGTGCGGGCACTATCCCACGCGGTAGTAATAAGATCGGCTTGGCTTACGCCACAATTCAGTAACTTGGTTTTAAGCTCGCTAATTTCGCTGTCTGTTAGCGTGTAATCGACCGCTGGGATCGGATCTTGCCAGATCAGATCTTCATTCGGTACATCGGCCCCTAAATAACGAGACTTTGGTCCTAAATCACGGTGCGTTAACTTAAACCATGCACGCGCAAACACATCGCTGAAGTATTCAAAGTCGTCGTTAAAACGCTCGATGATCTTGCGATACGTTGGGTCCATTTTCATCGCCATATCGGCGTCGGTCATAATTGGGTTTAAACGAATAGAGGGATCTTCAACATCAACCGGTTTGTCTTCTTCTTTAATGTTAATAGGTTCCCACTGCCACGCACCTGCTGGGCTCTTTTTAAGTTCCCAGTCGTAGTTAAGTAGTAAATAACAATACCCGTTATCCCACTTAGTTGGGTGCGTTGTCCATGCGCCTTCGATACCCGATGTCATGGTATCGCGGCCAATGCCACGCGAGGTATGGTTGTTCCACCCTAAGCCTTGTTCATATACATCAGCGGCTTCTGGCTCTGGGCCTACATTTGCTTCGCTGCCATTACCATGCGTTTTACCCACCGTGTGACCACCGACGGTAAGCGCTGCGGTTTCTTCGTCGTTCATTGCCATACGAGCGAATGTTTCGCGCACTTGCTCTGCCGTTTTAAGTGGATCGGGGTTACCGTTTACACCCTCTGGGTTTACGTAAATTAAGCCCATTTGTACCGCAGCCAATGGGTTTTCCATGGTGTTTGGTTTTTCTACATTGCTGTAACGTTCATCACTCGGAGCGAGCCATTCTTTTTCGGCTCCCCAGTAGATGTCTTTCTCTGGATGCCAAATATCTTCGCGGCCGCCCGCAAAACCAAAGGTTTTTAAGCCCATTGATTCGTACGCCATGTTACCAGCTAGAATCATTAAATCGGCCCAAGATAATTTGTTACCGTATTTTTTCTTAATAGGCCAAAGTAAGCGGCGTGCTTTGTCTAGGTTGGCGTTATCGGGCCACGAATTTAAAGGTGCAAAACGTTGGTTACCTGTGCCACCGCCACCACGACCATCTTCTAAACGATACGAACCAGCAGAGTGCCATGCCATGCGGATCATTAAGCCACCATAATGGCCCCAATCAGCTGGCCACCACGGTTGGCTTTCGGTCATGAGGTTTTTTAAATCGGTTTTTACAGCTTCAAGGTCGAGAGATTTAAATGCTTCGGCATAATTAAAGTCTTTGCCGTATGGGCTTGTTTTGCTGTCGTGTTGATGAAGAATGTCGAAGTTTAGCGCGTTAGGCCACCAATTTGTGTTTGATTGAGCGGTGACCGTGTTACTACCATGCATTACCGGGCATTGACCCGTTTTTCCATTACTCATTTTTTGCTCCTTATAAGCTAAAATGTGACGAAATATTTTAAATCTCAATTAAATGCAGTTTCGCCATAAAAGGGATTTTCTGTTAGTTATGAATCACTAATCAGTTAGAAGTTCCCGTTATTTAGAACTATAGGAGTTGTATGAAAATAATGCCAGACCCCAAACGCGACTTTAAATCGATTGCTCTGATAGAAAAATCTGATTTGTGTTAACAGCGAAAGTCGACCATTTTATAAGGGTATTAATTAACAGTGAGTCCCATATGAAAACCATTAATCCTGATGTTGCTAAACAATTAAGTATTAACTTTTTCATCGCCAATTTGCCACTATGGGTATTAACGGGGATCATCGCTGCCTCTATCGCTGGACTGGCTTTTAGAAGCCCATTGCTATTTTGGCTCGTGCTTATTGTTACGCCATTCAGTATTAATTATTTATATTCAAAAAGACGTATCAAACAATTTTGTAAAGACAACCGCTGCGATGATGTGTCGTGTCTTGGTAAACACACTGATTAAATTTTAATTTTATTACCCTGTCACCAGATTATTTTCACTCCATTTAGTCTATTTTTTAGTTAGTTAGGCTATTTTCATCGGTAATTTAAAGGTTACAGCAACACCTTGGTCTAGCTCGCTCGCTATACTCACCTCGCCTTGCAATGCTTGGGTTGCAAGGTTATAAACAATTGACATACCAAGCCCACTGCCTCCTGTACCACGTTTGGTGGTGAAAAAGGGTTCAAACACTTTATGTATTACCTCTGCGCTCATGCCGTGACCGTTATCTTTATAGCACAGTGTGTATGTGTCGTTTTCGTGGTTAACGGTCACTACTATATCAATGTGATTTTGCTGACGGCCCGTAAACCCATGCACACAACTATTATTCACCAAGTTTAATATTATTTGACTTAAAGCCCCGGGCACGGTGATCAGATTAAGATCATCGTCGCACTTTATGGTCACTGTAACGTTATAACCGCGGGTCAGCGGCATTAAACTGTGCACTATGTTTTCGAGGTAATGCTTAATGTTTGTTTCAAGTAAGTTAAGTGAAGACTGATCAACGGCGGTCTGTTTAAAGTCACTAATCAGCTTTGCAGCGCGCTCAAGGTTAGTGAAAGATATTTTAAAGCATTCATTTAAATGGTTCATACCATCAATAAGCGCAGCCTTTGTTAAGGTGTTTGACTGGACAAGCTTATCGAGTTCGGTGAGTTTATCTTTTGCAGAGCTATTTGCTGTGACGGCGATGCCGATAGGCGTATTAACCTCATGCGCAATGCCGGCAACAAGATTACCTAGCGATGCCATTTTTTCGGATTCTATGAGTTTTTCTTGGGTGTCTGTAAGCTCTGTTAAGGTTTTTTCGAGTGTACGAGTTCGTTCTGCAACCCGTTGCTCTAATAGTTGATTTGAGCGCTCTAGTTCAGCGTTGATGCGTTCATTTTCTTGCGCCGATAGCGCACGCCCATATAAATCGGCTAATGCCCCGATAAATGAACACTCATCTTCTGTCCATTGGCGTTGTCCGCCAATGTGTTCACAGCAAAAAATACCTATCATTTTGCCTTTATAACGAATGGGAGCGTCAAGCATCGCACCAATATTGAGGGGAGCAAGGTAACTTTCGCTAAATTCCGATGTTGCAGGGTCTGTGTGAGCATCAACAGCGGTAATCGTGCGCTGGGTATCGAGGGCTTTAAAATAAGCAGGATAAGCATCACGAGGCAATACGATCATTTGGATCTCTTTGCCGTTTTCTCTGTCGAGTAGCAAACGACATTCAATCGCGGTGTTTTCTTTATTTAGTAACCATATTCCTGCCCGACCAATTTCAAGGCCATCAAGTACAGCATTTAGAATTAAGCGTTCAGCTAATTCAACATTACCACTATCAAGATCCGAAGACATTGATACGCCGTAAAGCAGTTGGACTAGTTGTTGGCGCATTACACTCACCTTTTAGTTGCAGGACACCTTAAGTCTAGACGAACATAGAAAATCTGAGATATCAAAAATTACTTTTTAGAAACTCTTTTAGTATTAAGTAGTTGTTCAGATTAAAGTGGCTATATTGTACCTAACTCCTGTTGATACCCCCTACAACGTTATGTTGTTTAAGCAGTTTGACCAGCTCTATTTTGAGCTGGTTTTTTTTTGCCTAGTCCACACAGGCCTCGCATGTTAAAGTTACTTTAGAATTCACTAAACAATGAATATGTCATGCGTTATACCTTAATTTTATTCACCTTTTTAATGAGCTTTAGTCACTTTGCCAAGGCTCAAACAGCACAAGAAAACAGCCCTGCCTTAACCGAAGCAGAGCAACAACAGGCACTCGATAAACTGCAAGAGCCTATGTATAAGCCTTTGTTAGAGCGCTATATTCTTGATGAGCTTAAAGCGGTACGCCAAGATCAACAAAAGCTGCGTGAAGATGTAACAAAACAAGTTACTCATACCCAGTTAGATACTGCCGACCGTGCATTAACTTATACCACCGACACCATTAACAATGTGTTTTTCATTATTACTATTACGGCATCTATTTTAGTTTTAGTTGGTTGGAACTCATTACGTGATGTAAAAAATAAAGTAGAAGACATTGTAAATACGCGAGTGAGTGCAATTACTAAAGAATACGAAGAACGCTTAAAAGTACTAGAAGAAAAGCTACGAGAGCGCTCTGAAGAAATTTTAACGAACCAGAAAAAAATCTCGATCACCAACGAAGTACACTCTTTGTGGATGCGTGCGAATTTAGAAAGTGATGTAGCTAACAAGATTGAAATTTTTGATGAGATTTTAAAACGTAAACCTGAAGATGTAGAAGCAATCGCGTATAAAGCCGATGCACTATTAGAAATTAATCAAACAGGTGAAGCGATTGAATTGTGTAATCAAGCACTCGAAATGGACAGTGATTATGGGTATGCCTATTGGCAACGTGCCTGTGCTTACGCGCTGTTACACAAACATGCTGATGCGATGGCTGATATTCGTATGGCCCTTGAGTACTCGCCAAACTTGCGTAATGAGTTATTACACGAAAGTGCATTTGCAAGCTTACACGATAACGAAAGCTTTAATTCGTTATTAAATGAAACGGCTTAAGCAGGTTCGAGCAGCTAGGTTCGAGGTTCGAGCAGCGCGATTCACTTTTATACTAAATAAATTTTACGCCTACCATTCAACAAAAAAGAGCAGCTCAGCTGCTCTTTTTTACTTAACGGAAGAATAACACCTTGGTTATTTTGCCATTCTCAATTTGGTAACTGGTCACAAACTCAGAACGTTTATCCACTACATTGGGGTCTTGTGAGCAAGTTTCTGATAACTCGTGATCAATAACAATGTTGCCAAGCACAATGCGTTTTATAGGCGATGACTTAATACACTTCAATTTTTTAAACATAATGCCGTAACGCGCAATCAGTTTTTCCTTGCCTGTGAACATTAACTCATTAGGAAACGCATAAAACTCAACATTCTCATCGTACATTTTAATAAATGCTTCAATATTACGCGCATTATAAGCCGCTATCACTTGCTCAATAACCGCCATAGACTCGCGAGATTGACGCGCTTTCTCTTGCTGTTTAGCCGTTAACGCTTCTTTAGCTTGGTTAACTGCTTTTTCGGCCTCTGCGACAGCTTCTTGCTTTGCTTGTGCTGCTTTTGGTTTTTCTGCTGGTACTGGCGTTTGTGTACCAAGCACTTTGCTGTCATCAACCTGAGCTGCTGCTTTTTGTTCTTCAGCAACGACTTTAGGTTGCGCTGTTTCTGTTGTTACAGGCTCTTGCGGGTTATTAACGGCTTGCTCTGTTGTCGTTTGTTGGTCTGTCTTTAAGGCGCGGGTGTCTGTGTGGGTTGCTGTTGTGTTGCCTTCAATAAATTCTAAGGCTGGCACTGATTTTTCTGTTTTTTGCTCGCTTTTCGTTTCTTGTTCAGCTTTTGTTTGTGGCTCGGCTTTTTGGGCAGTTTCGTCACTTGCAATAGACTGCCATGTGAATAATAAACTAATTGCAAAAAATAACGGTTTCATACTTTTCCTAAATGCATCATTCCTGATTTGAGGCGCTAAAGTAGCAAATTCTCGCTGTTAGGCATAGTCTTTTACCAATACTGCTCAACGGTTATCTGCCCAGGCTCGCGGCGACGGTTGCGACTAAAGCCAAGCTCTAACAAAATTGCCGTGGTGTCTTTTACCATTTCGGGGTTACCGCAAATCATAAATTGAGCCGTGTCTGGATTAACGTGTTTGCCAGTGACCTCAAATAAACGATGATCTTTTATAACGTCAGTGATCCGGCCATTAAACCCGACTGATGCTGACTCTCTGCTGACTACGGGCGAATAGTGAAGATTAGGGTTTTGCTTTTGCAAAGCGGCAATACGCTGTTGATAGCTTAGGTCTTCGTTTAAACGCACACCATGCACTAAATGCACGTGCTCAAACTTTTGCCACACATCGCCTTGCTCTAAAATTGAAATAAATGGCCCAAGCGCGGTGCGCGTACTAAGCATATACAGTTGCTCGCTACTTGGTACTTCGTCCAGTGTAAAAAAGCCCGTAGCGCGGCGTTCAATGGTCACCGAATCCCCCGGTTTTAATTGCGCTAACTGCTGAGACAGTTGACCGTCTTCAACATTTATTAAATAAAACTCAAGATCAGGGTTGTCTGGTGCATTCACATACGAATAAGCGCGTGCTACCCGTTTATCACCCACTTGCATCGCTAATTTAGTAAACTGGCCCGCTGTAAATGGCTCGACATCTGCATTTACAATTAAGCTAAATAGCGTATCAGTCCACCACTTAACCTCTTTAACATTCGCCTCAATCCAATTAGACATACGCACCCTCAAGTTATGTTCCTTTATTAAAGGTGGCAAGAATTAGACTGAGTGTCAATTATCAACGCACTAATCCTTTTCGTATTTTACCTATTTTTGAACCGTGGCCAAAAAGCTTTTTTCTATTGTCATTGTAGCTGTAGGTAGGGTATTACGTGGCTATGCTCTTACTGGAAAGTCGTCGTTTGCCAATACTAGTTATAACGCTCATATACGCCACCTAGGGTTTTTATGAATCTACCAAATTCAACTTCATTTAAATAGATTGGCTTTCGCTCATTCCCTCTTGACGTAACAGGATACAAAGCACCCGCGAGATCTAATCTAAGTGGCCTAGTCATCCTTGCACCTATCAATTTTGGTAAATTTAAATTAATAACCAACGATTGAGCTGATTAATTTACTTTTTTCTACTATTTCGAAGCAGCTCCCCTAACTCCTCAGCAGAATATTTATACCCCTTCTTCTTTTTATAAGAAACCACCTCAAGATTCGGAAACTCCATAAAGTTTTCTACATCTTTATCGAGAATTTTTGTTTGCTGTCCAAGAACAATTTTCTTCAACGTGGCTTTGGGTAGACATCGCAATGACCTCAACTCTTTGTTCTCAAAAAATAGCTCTTCTAAATTTGATATTTTTTTTAGAACAGATTCATACTCGATTGAATTACAGCTTTCAATTTGTAAACATTTTAAGTTCTTGCATAATTCCAACTCTGAAACATCCTGTAATTCTCTCATATTCCATAGGCTAAGCTCACGTAAATTAGTGAACCGCTTGAGTCCATGCAAACTAGTTAAAGAGCCCGTAAGACCAAGTGTACTCAGATTACTGGCTGTCTCCGCGCAAAAATCTAATAGCTGTCCTGAAAACTTTGACAAACTAAGGCTTCTTAGCTTTAAGCGTGACGAAATAATTCCCTTGGAGGTAGCGCACCAATCTATTTCACAATGGGAAAGTGCTTTCAATTTCGAAAAGTCGATACTTCCTTTTATTCTTCCCTTTATCGATAATGAATCGATAGAACTCAACATGCTGACCCAAGATACATTTTGAGCTTCAGAGCATTGAAGTTTCACTTCTCCACGAATGCATTCGAGAGGAAGCTTAACCATCTCTTCAAAATTACCATAGTAAAGCCAAAGACAATCATATTCATTTTTAAGAATCTTTTCGATTGCAGGCTTTGTCAGTCCATTTCTGAGAATTAGCTTTCTCTTTCCGTTAGAAAGGACTTCAGAATAAACATCATTAGAAATCATATTTTTCTCATCTATCATTTGGGACATATCATAAATTTATCCATTAAATCTTTGAGATATTTTCTCTTATCTTTGGTTACATTTACCTAGTTTCGCTTGTTCGCTGAGCCACCACTTTGACCCTTCTTTCACCCCGGCCCAAACCGCCCTATGCTCTGGTCGTAATAACGCGCACGCAGCACGCAGGTAGTACTGGTCTAGGTCGCCATCAAACTGCTCACCGGTGAATAAAAAGTTATTCTCCGTGGTGCCCGTTTTATTGAGTAGCTCACCAAAGGCGGCATAGGTATAGCTGTCGCTATGTGTGCCTTAGTCGTCGCTCAGTAAACGCGTTGAGCCAAGGCCATCGTATTAGGTGATAAGAGTGGGTGATGAGATGGACGCTCCCCTAAACGGCGTCAATGCGCCAAACTGGTTAACTCACACTCAGTTAAAAGGGAACGTCCGTCATGAAAATTAGCACATTATCAATTGATTTGGCA
>NZ_JACDWU010000187.1:0-113046 GCF_016464045.1 Pseudoalteromonas sp. bablab_jr011
ATACATCATAGGGCCGAGGTAGCTCCTCATTATGAGCCCGCATATAAGTACGCAGTCTAACAAAATTAACGAAGGGTATTGTGCAATAGGAGGAGTCCATATAAGGCACTTTAGTGCCGAAAGTGTCTGATATGCCCTTCACACATAACCACTGACATTCACGGCTAAAGCCGTTCCCACGCTTTGTAATCACGATGTTCAATCACGCTTTCCATGTTGTTTAATCATGATGACAAGAATGAAGGGGCTCTAAAATGGGCTACTTCACTTTAGCTAACCAAATTAGCGCGTAGTAGGGGGTACTTTAGTGCCGAAGTATCTCATTATGCCCTTCACACATAACCACTGGCATTCACGGTTAAAGCGGTTACTACGCTTTATGATCACGATGTATCGATCAAAGGTGATGTTGTGCGACCTCTGCGTCTATCCTTAATGAAGGAAACTTCGGCATATTTACATCCTATTTGAGTATGTCGCTCTTTCATTCATCATTTGCACGATGCTCAGCTTGCTTTTGCTCTGCTTTAGCTAATTGGATGTATTTGTTTTCAACCAATTGTGAAAGAGGCACAAGCTCAAAACCTTGCTGTTGAAGTTCTGGCAGGGCGTGATGTAAAAACGCGACTGTTTCTGGGTAGGGATGTGCAATAGCAATGGCATAATTAAAATGCGTCGCTTTTAGCTTAAGTTCTTCTAGTTGGTGCTTAAGCTGGCTTTCAGTCACGATATTGTCTAGGAATACATGTCGAGAAACATTGGCAACACCATAAAGATTAGCGATATTTTGTGCTTCACTTTGGCTTGTTGTTCGGCTATCTAAAAAGTATAAACCTCGTTTTTTGAGGAGCTCCATCGTCCACTTCATAGGCTCTGTTAATTGCGTTAACTCAGAGCCCATGTGATTGTTTACGCCTTTGACTTGTGGCAATGATGCGAGTGCGTGCCCCAGTGTGGTTTGCAGCTGTGTTTTGCTCATTGAGTCTGTTAAAGCACCAGGACCTAAAGCTTTTGTTTTATCTAGCGCCTGCATGGGGATATGCAAGAGAAGTTCTTTGTTGGTTTTGCTCGCTCTCTCGGCAAAAATTTGTGAGTAAGGTGTATGGGGCAAGATTGAAAAGGTCACTTGCCCTGGTAAATTCAAGATATCAAGATCGCGTTGGTGGTTGCCTATGTCATCTATAACGATGGCTATTTGCTTTGCTTGGCAAAATAGTGGTAAGCAACACAGCGTCAGTAGTAAGCCTTTGCGTAAATTCACTTTTTGTAATTATTATATCCATTGTGTGTGCTTACTTACTGCATAATAATTAACTGCTTTGCAGTAAGTTGCTTTTTATCTTGTTTATCAAGGAGTGAGCTAAAAAGCGACAACCCTTGTATATTTTTTATTATAACGTCTTGGTCAATTTCTGAAAGCATTGTTTGATTTATACTCACATCGGGTGCGATCCCTTTACCATCAATAGATTGCCCAGCAGGTGTATAATAACGTGCTGTGGTAAGTTTGAGAGCTGTATTTCCATTTCCTAGTGGAATCAAAGACTGTACTGAGCCTTTACCAAACGAGGTCTCTCCAACCAAGGTCGCTCTTTGGTTATCCCTCAACGCTGCGGCTAATATTTCTGCTGCAGATGCTGAGTTTTCATTAATTAATACGGCGATTGGCGCGCCAGAAAGAATATCACCGCTATGTGCTTTATAGTATTGATTTGCCTCATTGAAGCGTCCTTTTGTAGAAACAATCGTACCACTATCTAAAAACAGATCTGCAACTTCAATTGCACCTTGTAGTGTTCCTCCAGGATTATCTCGTAAATCAATAATTAACCCTGATAACGGAAAACCATTATTAATTTGCATTTTAGCCACGGTTCGTGCGACATCATGCAATGTATGGTTATTGAAAGCATTAATACTCAATAGCGCAACGCCTGTATCAGCAAGGTAGCTTTGCACGCTTTCTAGGTTTATCTGTTGTCGCTTTATTGAAAAGTTGAGTTCGGTTACTTGCTCTCGTTTTACGGAAACATCAACGGCAGCTTGGCCACTTTCACGAATAAGCCTTGCAACTTCTTCTATGCTTTTATTGACAATCGGTTGTTGATTTATAGCGGTTAGCTCATCATTTACTTGCAGACCAGCTTGCTCAGCAGGGGAGTTTTTAATCGTATTAACAATATATACGCGACCATCGGTAACTTTAACCTCGATGCCAAGCCCAGTGTAACGCCCATTGGTACTACTAAATATGGCATCGAGCTCAGTTTCGTCTAAATATTTAGAATAGGGGTCTAAACGCTCAAATAATGCTTCTACTTGTTGATTCGTTGGCTGAGATTCAAAGCTATTATGAAGTTGAAGATCGTCAACATAGTAAGTATTTATATTAAACAAAATTTCATTGAGTTGCTGGTGATGTAGTGACTTTAAAGATGGTTTAGCAACCCCATTAAATGATTGCATTAATAAGCATAGTAAGGCTAAGAGTAAAATAAGATGTAGCCCAAAGAAACGCTTAGATGGGATGAAATGGATTTTGTCTATGTGATTGATATTTAGCATCAGCTGCTCCTCATAGGGCGCAGCTGATTTAATCAATTAAAAACGTCTGCACCATTTTACAGGATTTACTGCGCGTCCTTTGTGGCGTATTTCAAAGTATAGACCAGGATCTGTTTGTCCGCCGCTTTGACCTACTAATGCAATGACTTCACCTTCTCTGACAAGGTCGCCAACATCACGAAGTAGGGTTTGTGCATGCCCATATAAGCTCATAAACCCATCGCCGTGGTCAATAGCAATAACCCAACCAAAGCCATTGAGCCAGTCAGCATAAACGACCTGACCATTTTGTACGCTTTTGACGTTACTCCCTTCCTTCGCGCCAATTAACACGCCTTTCCAATCGATATTTCCATGTTTGCGTTGGCCAAAACTGTGACGGAGTTTTCCTTTGGTCGGCCAGTCGAGTTTTCCTTTACTGCTTTGTAGTCCGAGAAGTTCAACTTTTTCGCTTCGTTCTTTTTCTAACTCTTCGATGGCGGTAACGAGGGTTTTCTCGTTCTCTTTTAAATAATCAATCGAACTTTTTGTTTCTTTAAGCGCTGATTGTAATTTGTTGAGATTGCGTTTTCGTTGTTCTTGAGCGGCAATTAAAGCTTGCTGGCGTTTTTTCTGCTTGTTGTGTAATTCAACTAAACGAAGTTTTGTTTGTTCTAGTTCCGCTTGATTTTCAGCAATTTTTATTTGCAACGCTTTCAGCTCTTCGAGTTGCTCAATGCGTGCTTTGTTTAAATAGTTATAGTAACTGAGCGTACGTTCAATTTTGGCCGTGTCTTGTTGGTTCAGCAGCATTTTTGAGTAATCATGGCTACCTGCCATATACGCACTTTTTAATTGTGCTGCGAGGAGGGTTTGACGTTTTGTTTGCTCTGCTTGAAGTTGCTGAGCTTTGGCCTGTTGTTCGCGCTGTTGTTGTTCGTTTTCTTTGACCGATTGTGCTGCTAGGTTTAATGCCTTAGCATTTTTAGCAATATCGAGTTCGTGAGCACGAAGATCTTTGCGCATATCGGCTATCGACTTGCGTTGACCTTCAAGCTCGGCCTTGGTTTTTTGTAGGGCCGATTGAATATCAGATAAGTCTTTTTTGGTTTGAGCTTCATTAGCAACAACCGAAGTTGCTACTAATGAAGTCAGTATTAAACCAGTTTTGAGTAAGTGGTTAATACGTCTGCTCATCGTTTATTTCAGCGTCATAATTGGAGTGCCAGTCATTTCGCTTGGCTGTTCTAAACCCATTAAGTGCAGCATGGTTGGTGCTACGTCACTGAGTGTTTTTCCATCTTGTGGGGTTGCGTCACGGCCTACATAAATGAATGGCACTGGCTCGCTGGTATGTGCGGTGTGTGCTTGGCCTGTTGCTGGGTTAGCCATTTGCTCAGCATTACCATGATCCGCAGTGATGAGTGCTTCGCCACCGTGCTCTTCAAGTGCGTTTATAACACGGCCAATACAGTGGTCGACTGCTTCACACGCTTTTACAGCGGCTTCAAACACACCTGAGTGACCTACCATATCACCATTAGGGTAGTTACAAATGATTGCGTCGTACTTGCCGCTGGCAATAGCTTCAACGAGCTTATCTGTCAGCATTTCAGAGTTCATCTCAGGTTGTAAATCATAAGTGGCCACTTGCGGAGAAGGAATTAACTCGCGTGTTTCACCCACAAATTCGTCTTCTCTACCACCACTGAAGAAGAATGTGACATGTGCATATTTTTCTGTTTCAGAAATACGTAGTTGTGTTTTGCCTTGCTTTTCTAACCATTCCCCAAACACATTGGTTAGTGGCTCTGGTGCAAAGGCGACAGGGGCTTTAATATCAGCGGCGTATTCTGTCATCATTACAAAGCCGCTCAGTGCTGGAGATTTCTTTTTCTCAAAACCACTAAAATCAGCATCAACAAATGCGCGCGTCATTTCGCGTGCTCTATCGGCCCTGAAGTTAGCGAAAATAACGGTATCGCCATCATTAATTTCAGCTGCCGTTTGTCCCTCAGGTACGAGGGTTGTTGCCGCTACAAATTCATCATTTTCATCACGTTCGTACGCTGCTTCAAGTGCGGTTACGCCGTCTGTGTAAGTGTGCTGCGCGATACCACTTACCATTACATCGTAGGCAAGCTCAACACGGTTCCAGCGATTATCGCGGTCCATTGCATAGTAACGGCCAACAAGGCTGGCTAAGCGGCCACAACCTAATTTTTCAAATAAAGCTTCGATGCGCTCAATAGACGCTTTAGCGCTGCGAGGTGGGGTGTCACGACCGTCTAAGAAACCATGAAAGTAGACGTTTTTTGCGCCACGCTCTGCAGCCAATTCAATGGTCGCTACAATGTGGTCTTCGTGACTGTGTACACCACCTGGGCTTAATAAACCCATAATATGCACTGCTTTTTCTGCCTTAACGGCTTTGTCTATGTTATCTACTAATGCAGGGTTACTCGCGAACTCTCCATCTTCGATTGCTTTTGTGATGCGAGTGAAATCTTGATAAACAATGCGACCTGCGCCTAAGTTTACGTGACCTACTTCAGAGTTACCCATTTGTCCTGCAGGTAGACCTACATCAAGTCCCGAACCTGAAATTAAGGTATGCGGACGTGTTGCCCACAGGTTATCGAGTACGGGTGTATTAGCAGCGAGTATTGCGTTACTTTCTGTGTCTTCACGGTATCCCCAACCGTCTAAGATCATTAATACCAATGGTTTTTTATGCTCTGTCATTATAGCTCCTGAAGATTGGCACTTATATATCACTAGCATACCGTGTTTTAAGGTTTTGATCAGCTATCAATATGTCATATTAAAATATTTCACGCCCTAGCATTTTCGGTTCAAGCACGTATACTTGCGTGGCATATTTTAATAATCCCATGGCTATGCGCTGTGGTACCCAATTTCTTAGTGGAAAACGCATGGATCAATATATTGAATTTATCTCAAATCATCCGGTTTTAAGTATCATCTGGCTGGCATTGGTAGCGATGCTGATCAGCAGTTGGTTTAAAAGTAAATTTTCAGCGATTCGCCAAATTAACCCGCAGCAAGTTACGTTGTTAATTAACCGCGAAGATGGTCAGGTTGTTGATATTCGAGCGCAAAAAGAATTCAACTCAGGTCGTATTGCAGGTGCAACGCACTTAAATCCAGAAAAAGCCAAACAATCTGATTTCTCAAGCCTTGAAAAGTTTAAGAGTAAACCCATTATACTAGTATGTACCACGGGCATGACCGCCTCAGGTATCGCAACGGCTATGCATAAAGCAGGTTTTGAACGTGTTTATGTATTATCTGGTGGTATGGGAGCTTGGCAATCTGCAAGTTTGCCAACAACGACTGGCCGCTAACAACACGTAACAGCCCGATAGAGGAATTATTATGACGAATGTTGTTCTTTACACAAAAGCATACTGTCCATATTGTCAACGCGCTATGGCGTTATTAGATAGTAAAGGTGTAAGTTACACAAACATTGATATTGGTGTGCAGCCTGAGCGTCGTGAAGAAATGATCGATAAAGCTAACGGTGGATATACCGTGCCACAAATCTTTATTAATGATGAGCATATCGGCGGTTGTGACGACATGATGGCAATTGAAGCGCAAGGCCTTTTAGACGCAAAGCTTAACGCTTAATAAATTTAATTATAAAAACGAATACAAGTTAGGAATTACAATGAACGAAGAAAACCAAAACGCAGCAGCAGAACAACAAGCAGGCGCTCAATTCACTATTCAACGCATCTACACGAAAGATGTTTCATTTGAAACGCCAAACTCACCAGCTATCTTTCAAAAAGAGTGGACTCCAGAAGTTAAACTTGATTTAGACACACGTTCTAACAAGTTAGAAGAAGGTGTTTTTGAAGTTATTCTTGCGCTGACAGTGACAGCAACAATTGGTGAAGAAACGGCATTCCTTTGTGAAATTCAGCAAGCCGGTATTTTCACGATTGCGGAAGTAGAAGAAATTCAATTAGCTCATATGCTAGGTGCTTTCTGCCCGAATGTACTTTTCCCATATGCGCGTGAAGCGGTGTCTAACCTTGTTAACCGTGGTACTTTCCCACAGTTAAATTTAGCACCTGTGAATTTTGATGCACTGTTTGCTCAATACATGCAACAGCGTGCAGCGCAAGATCAACAGGTTACTGCAGACGCATAAGTTATGACTACAGCACAGTCAGCTGTTACAGTTTTAGGGGCGGGGTCTTATGGCACCGCCCTTGCTATTTGTTTCGCCAGAAATGGTCACCCCGTTACTTTGTGGGGGCGAAATAGCGATGACGTTGCCACGCTTGCAGCTGAGCGAAAGAACCAACGTTATCTTCCCGATGTCAGCTTTCCTGAAACGCTTCAATTAGAAGCCGATTTAGAAACCGCTGTAAAAGCAAGCCAAATAGTGCTGGTTGTCGTGCCTAGCCATGCTTTTGGAGCAACGCTTCAACAAATTAAGCCTTGGCTGAATGATAATGCAGAAGTGGCGTGGGCAACGAAAGGTTTAGAACCTAATACGGGGCGTTTATTACAAGAAGTGGCGGTGCAAGAGCTTGGGGATGATATTCCTCTTGCTGTGTTGTCTGGTCCGACGTTTGCGAAAGAAATGGCGATGGGCTTACCAACCGCTATTTCGGTCTCTGCCACATCGACAGAGTTTGCCAAACAACTTGCTGAGTTATTGCATTGCGGACGCTCATTTAGGGTGTATAACAATAATGATTTTATTGGTATACAACTGGGTGGAGCCGTAAAAAATGTCATTGCTATTGGCGCGGGGATGTCGGATGGCTTTGGTTTTGGTGCGAATGCTCGTACAGCGCTTATTACCCGAGGCTTAGCTGAACTTTGCCGTTTAGGTTGTGCACTTGGAGCGCGTTCTGATACCTTTATGGGAATGGCGGGATTAGGTGATTTGATCTTAACCTGTACAGATAACCAATCACGCAACCGTCGATTTGGTTTAGCATTGGGTAAGGGTGAAGGAGTCGAGGCTGCAATTGACTCTATTGGTCAGGTTGTTGAAGGTTATCGAAATACCAAAGAAGTGTATTTACTGGCACAACGAACCGGTATTGAAATGCCCATCACTGAGCAAATTTACAAAGTACTTTATGAAAATAAAGATGTAAAAGAAGCGGCGATGGCTTTACTAGGTCGTGAGCAAAAATCTGAATAGCCACTGCTTGCTGAGTAACTATTTTGAAAGCCTTGTTTGAAACAAGGCTTTTTATTTTACAGATTGTTTATCTACTTCATTTTTATTAATAAAATTGGCTACTTGCTCTGCTTTAAGTGGCTTACAGTAATAATAACCTTGTTGATAATGACACCCCATAATATGGAGCATATACGCTTGCTCTTCGGTTTCAACGCCTTCTGCAACAACATTAATGTCTAGGTATTTAGCCAACCGGACAATGGTGGCGGTGATATTTCTATCTTGCTCATTTTTATCAATATCTTTTACGAACGATTTGTCTATTTTTAATGTGTCGATAGGAAAACGCTTAAGGTAGCTCAGCGAAGAGTGCCCCGTACCAAAGTCATCCAGCGTAATATTGACTCCTAAGGCTTTTATGCGTTTCATTTGCTGCTCTGCAAATTCGGGGTTATTCATCATAGCACTTTCTGTGATTTCTAACTCTAAACAACGAGCAGGTACATTATACTTTGTTAAATAATCAACGAGCATTTCGATTAAGCTATTTTGCTGAAAATGCAACGCAGAGATATTAATGGCAACATTGCCAAAAGGCACATCTTGTTTTTGCCAGTTTGCAAGTTGTTGAAGTAATTGCTTCATTAATAATTGGGTAAGGGGGATGATTGCACCATTCTGCTCTGCAAGCGGAATAAATTCATCTGGGTAAATTAGACTGCCATCATCTTGTGGCCAGCGAACGAGTGCTTCAAAGCCATGTAAGCGATTGTGTTGTACATCGTATTTTGGTTGAAAATACAGTACAAATTCATTGTTGGTGATTGCTTTAAAGAGGGCGCTTTCTTTTGTTAGCTCGGTGGGGTCTAACGTGTGGCGTTCTTTATCAAAAAATTGATAGGTGTTTCGGCCCAATTTTTTGGCGTGATTAAGTGCGCTGTTAGCGCTGCGCATTAAGTTTTCACCGTTGTAAGCATTGTCTGGATAGATGGCAATTCCGCAACACGCTGACAGTGAGGTTTCAATACCATCGAGCATGAATGGAGTCTTAAATTGTTGTAGCACTATATCTGCGGTCTTTTTAGCAAAGAAAATGGTTTTGCCAGCATAGAGATAAGGCGGCACTAAAATAGCAAATTCATCAGCTCCAAGCCGCGCAATAGTAAAGCCTGAATTAAGTGATGAAGTTAAACGACATGCCACTTCTTTTAATAATACATCGCCTAAAGTATGGCCGAGGGAATCATTTATCTTCTTAAAATTGTCGATGTCGATAAACATAATAAGCAGGCTAGGGTATTCGTCATTACAGGCTTTAATCGCTTTATCGAGCGATTCAATAAAAATGGCTCTATTTGAGAGTCCAGTTACAGAGTCGCGAGTTGTTAGCGTGAGCATGGTACGTTCGTTATTCTTACGAGCGGTGACATCACTAAAAAGCCCTACATAGTTAACAGCTCGTTTAGTAAATCGCGGTGTTGAGACTTTTGTGATTGATAAATCAAGTGCATAAGGCTGACCATCCTTGCGCAAGTTCCAGATTTCACCAGACCAATACCCATCTTGTGCGAGCTCTTGTTGGATTAGTGTTTCGAGTTGTCGATCGCGGCCATCTTGTGTGAGTGCTTTAAATTTTTTCCCTATAACATCCCCTCTTTTGTAGCCTGTTATTTCGCTGAAGGCACTGTTGATGTCTAGTATTCTAAATTGTTCATCGCAAACCCATATCGCATCTTTCGATTGTGATAAAAGAGCATCAATTAACATCATTTTTTGATTCTTCTGGTAATAAATAACCGCAATGAACAGTGCAATAATGACAAGTAAAATGAGAAAGAACAGCGGGGTTGGGTTGTGTGGTTGCGCTAAATTAAGGTCAGCTGTTGTTGCAGCGCCCACAGAGTGCTGCAAAAGTAAAATGAGACTGTATACAAGGGTTAAAAAGCGCATTAATAATCATCATTTAGAACAAAAAGCCATCTATTTAGATTAGTTCATAAAAAAAGGCCGTGCTAAATAATTATAAATTATTTATTTAATGCGCATTTTCAATGAGTTATTGACCGTTTACAAAACCAAGCTGACGCCATGATTCATAGACAAAAACGGCGACAGAATTTGATAAATTCATGCTTCTGCTGTCTTTTTGCATCGGAATACGCACACGCTGCTCTTTCGGTAATGACTGAATAAGCTCATCGGGTAGGCCGCGTGTTTCAGGGCCAAATACTAAACAATCGCCAGGTTGATATTGTGCTTGATGATGAAATTGGCTGCCTTTGGTCGTACAGGCATAGACTTTTTTTGGCTTGCACTTAGCAAGGTAATCTTCGAATGATGCATGACGTTGTACGTGGCTAAATTCATGATAATCAAGCCCTGCACGCTTTACGCGTTTATCATCCCACTCAAATCCTAATGGTTCAATTAGGTGTAAGGCATAGCCTGTATTGGCACATAAGCGAATGATATTACCTGTATTGGGCGGAATCTCTGGTTGGTATAAAACGATATCAAGCATGTTTGTCTCATTGTTAGCATTATGATCTGCGGCAGATTATACACAACTGCAGCGTGAGGATCTTGCAGGATTTAAGTTTGTTTACCGCCGATAGCTGTGCTTTATTTATTCTAAATAGCGCTATGTAACATGGGGTAAAACCCTCTAATATGATGATATACTAAAACCTTGTAATGTCTGAAGGTAAAATGTTGTGCAACATCGCAGTTATGAGTTTTGGGTAAAAACCGCCAGCATAGTCACCATTGCTATGGTGAGTTTAATGATTGCAGCAAAAAGTTGGGCATGGCTTGCTTCAGGCTCTGCATCGATGTTGGGCTCGCTCACCGATTCTTTAATGGATATTACCGCATCTTTAATGAGCTTTTTAGTGTTAGGTTATGCGCTACGCCCTGCTGATGATGACCACAGGTTTGGTCATGGCAAAGCGGAAGCTCTTGCTGGGCTTGCTCAAGCTGCATTTATCGCTGGTTCTGGTTGTTTTTTAGCGTTTCATGGTGTTGAACGTCTTTTTAACCCTGTGATACTTAAGCATTCAGACTTAGGTATTTGGGTGAGTTTATTTGCTATTGTTTGTACTTTGGTGGTGGTGTTTGTGCAAACCAAGGTTATTAATCATACCGAATCAATTGCAATAAAAGCGGATTCAGTTCACTACAAAGGCGACCTTATTTTAAATTTAGCTGTTTTGCTTGCCATCCTATTGGCAAAGTACGGCATGACGTATGCGGATCCTATTTTTGCTATTGGGGTGGCTGTTTACTTATTGTATAACAGTTGGGATATTGCCCGTGATAGTGCCGACCATCTGATGGACAAAGAGCTGCCAGAGGATGAAAAAACAGAAATTTTAACCATCGTTAACAGTCACCAAGATGTCTTTGGGGCCCACGATATCCGCACGCGACAAGGTGGTAAAATTAAGTTTATTCAAATGCACTTGGAACTTGAAGACAGTCTCTCGTTAATTCGTGCCCATCAGGTGGCCGATGAAGTTGAAACAATGATACAAACTCACTTTGCCTGCGAACTGGATATACTGGTGCACTTAGATCCACTTTCGGTGGTTAAAAAGTCTCGTCAGAGTGCCTCAAAAAACTGATATAAGTCACTCAATACTGCCTGCCTGATTTCATCTCGCTCGAAAAATAATTCGTGGCGAGCATCAGGGTAACTTTTTAATTTAGCCTGTGTTTGTTTATGCGCAAGCGCATGTTGCGCCGCATTATCGACAACAGTATCGCGCCCGGCACTGGCGATAAAAAGTGGAATATCTACTTTTCTATCGACCAATGAGGCGATAAATTCAAACGATGCATTGAGCCAGCCATACGTCACACCACCAAGTTGTAAGTCGGGCTCTGCAAGATAAAGCGCTCTAAATTGCTGGTACCTTATCTCACTGCTGGTTAATTCATTAACCGAAAAATCAACGGGCAAGTAGTCTGTTTGACCAAATGCATAACGATGACTTAAGCCTAATTGTGAGGCTATTTTCGCGGCTAGTTTTGCAATTGGTTTTGGTGTGCCTTTGGTATAAATATCAAACATGGGGGCAGATAAAAACGCGCCCGAAAAAGAATGTGTGTAGCGAGACAAGTAATCATAGGCAATTGCACTGCCCATTGAGTGTCCGAGTAATACTCGTTGGCCCTGCCAATGAGCATTGACTACCTGCTCGTTAAAAATGGCAAAGTCATCAGCATAATCAGTGAAACGTGTGACATGGCCTTTATGAGCGTTTTTTAAATGGCGATACGAACGGCCTTGACCTTGGTGATCAACAATAAAAACGGCATAACCATTTTGGTAAAACTCCCACAGTAACTCTTTGTATTTGAATAACGACTCAATTCTGCCACTACTAATAACAATGGCTTTTTTAGCTTGCTCTGGAATGGCAAAGCCATAATACAAGGTACCATGTTCAGTGCTTAAGAAATCTTGTTTTAATTGCTGATTAAAAAATGCATTTATCTGTTTAGCATTTATAGTAAGGTGTGCTTCATCGCTGTAAAACATTTACTCACTCTTTATTGGTAAGCGGATTTTAACGCAGAGTCCGCCATGTTCTTGGTTTTCGAGTGTTAGTGTACCATCATGTGCTGAGATCGCATTCTTTGCAATAGCCAGTCCTAAGCCTGTGCCACCCGAATTTCTATCACGAGCATGCTCTTGACGGAAAAATGGCTCACACAGTCTAGCTAAGTAGGCTTCTTTAACCCCATTTCCATCATCACAAATGGTGATATAGAGCGCATCAGACTCAGCTAAGCTCAAAGAGATATGATGGTGTGCATATTTAATCGCGTTGCGTAGTACATTTTCGAGTGCACTGGCGATTAAACTCTCGTCGCATGGTATATCTGTGTGTAATTGGCCATTAATCGTCAGCTCTTTGTGACATTGTTTGGCCTCAAAGCGAGCATCATTTAATACATGATCAACAATAACTTGAACCGATTGCTTGCTTAAGGATAAAGCTTGGCTTCGGGCTTCAAGCCTTGATAGTTGCAATACATCGGCAATCATTTTATCAAGCTGGTTTGCTTCTTTTTCTATTCGTTCGAGGTATGCCTGCTGACTATCATCAGCTTGCATTTGTGCCAGGCCTGTTGCCATTTTTAAGCGTGTAAGTGGTGAGCGTAGTTCATGAGAAATATCTGCAAGTAAGCGTTTTTGTGCTGTTATAAGCTGCTCAAGCTGGCTCGCCATTGTATTAAAGTCACGTCCTAACACCCCCAGTTCATCTTCGCGAGCCGTTGAGAAAACTGCTCGTGCGGTTAAGTCACCGTGGGAAAGTTTTTTTGCAGTTTCTTTTAAACTATTGATAGGGGCAATTAAGTTTCGGCTAAAGAAAAAGCTCAGCATAAGAGAGGCAATTACGGCAATCAATAACTTGAGCCAAGTAGGCATTAACCACAACCCGACAAAAAAAGGCTTTTTACGTTTTTCGTCAATTTCATATAAGTAAAACTTACCCTCGGGTACGTTAATTTCTACAGGACCATACGCTTGGTATTCATCAGTAAAAATAACTTGTGGGCGCATGTGCTTTGTAAAATTTAACAAGCTCAAATCAATCTCTTTCGAGATGGGTTCACTGAGCATTTCGACGCCATGAACTTCGCCATTTAAATACAGTAACTTATGTTTAGATAAGCGAGGGTGCGATACAATTTCTTGAGTCGGTTTACCATGCTTTGCCACAATACGTTCTATACTTTTCGCGGTGTATTCTAGGTTTTTAAGCATGGGGCCGCGTAACTCATCATTCCCTACATTGCTGGTTAATTGGCTTAAAAAGACTAGCAGAGTAATGGTTGCTATGACTGTAACCCAAAACCATGCAAAGATTTTTAAGAACAAATAATGATGTGGCTTTTTTATCCAACTCGGAAAGGTCATATTATTCACCTTGAATAAGTACGTAACCGCTACCACGCATGGTTTTGATACGCTCGCTATTTATAAACTCAGCAATTTTCTTTCGAATATTACTCACATGCATGTCAATGGAGCGGTCGAAAGGGGCTAGTCGTCTGCCAAGAACTTGCTCACTAATTTGCTCTTTACTGATCACTTCACCGGCATGGCGGACTAGCATGGCCAGTATTTCATACTCAGTTCCCGTTAAACTTAATACATTGCCACTGACAGACGCTTCACGAGTCGCAAAGTTAATGTGAATACTATTGACACTGAGTGAACTTGTTTGCTGGCTCGATAGACTATTAATATGTTCGATACGACGGGTTATTGCTTTAACTCGCGCCAGCAGTTCTCTGTGATTAAATGGCTTTGGTATGTAGTCATCTGCACCAAGCTCTAAACCAAAAATACGGTCAAAGTCTTCCCCTTTGGCTGTGAGCATAATGACAGGCGTGAGTTTATGTTGTCGAAGTTGCTTGAGTACTTCAAAGCCATCCATCGACGGTAGCATGACATCAAGCAAAATTAATTCGTAGTTGTATTTTAAGGCCTGATTTAGGCCTTGTGCGCCATCATGATAACAATCAACTGTAAAGCCTTGTGCTGTTAAATACTCGCTTAACAGCTCGCACAGCCCTGTATCATCGTCGATCATAAGTAATTTCATTGTGGCACCTATTGCACTGTTTCTTTAAGGCTATTCTACTCAGTAAATTGTGTAAAAGTGAATCTTTACACAACCTTTACACTGGTTTGCGTTCCTTTGCATTGAAGTGAGTATAGTGAATCCATCAGTTAAAAATAACGACAGAACACAACACCCAACAAAAGGTAATGACTATGACTATTTCAAATAAGCTTTCTAAATTCGTACTTGTTTGTGGTTTAGCTGCAGCAAGTGTTGGCGCAACATCAGTAATGGCAAAAGGGGATATGCACCGAGGCATGAATCCGCAAGCCGGTTTTTTATTGTCTGAGCGTGGAATTAATAAATTACAATTAACAGAAGCACAGCAAGTCCAGCTTAAAGCTATTTTTGCTGAGCAAACAACACAAATGAAGGCTCTTCGTGGTGATAAAGCCAGCATGAAAGACAATAGAATAGCCTACAAAGAGAAAATGGATGCACTCTTAGCGACCCACGCATTTGATGAAAATGCAGCACGCGAACTAATTAAAGCCCGCCAAGAAAAAGGTGAGCAATTTGCGTTAATTAAAATGAAATCAGAGCATGCAATCTGGCAAGTTCTTAACGCAGAGCAGCGTGAAAGCTATCAAGAAATTAAAAAACAGCTGCGTAAAAAAGGTCACAAAAAGGGGCTACACAGAGTTGATGGTGAGCGTAATAAGGCTGAAAGAACACATAGCTAATATGTTCCAGTGCATTCGTTAAACTAGAAAGCGCGGCTAATGAAGCCGCGTTTCTTAATACTTATTCTTTGAAAAATGAATCATCATTCTTAGCTAGCATAGCCTCGATATCTTCTATCATATCTTGGTTAAGTTCGTTTGCACTGGTGATGGGTGAAGAAATCTTGTTATTTTCAAATGACCACTCACCTAGATCGATCAGCTGACAGCGTTTTGAACAAAAAGGGCGATACGGGCTTTGTTCTGACCATTCTACTTTTTCTTTGCAGGTCGGGCAGTTTACAACGGTTGGCATGGTGTGATCTCTATTAAGCAATTTTAGCTGATCTTACTAAAGCTCAGCCTAAGAATCGAGTCGCGAGTTAAAAACTCGTGACCCGATTTATTTCAGCTAGCGAGGTGACACCATCCGCCGCTTTTTTTAATCCCGATAGACGTAAGTTATTAAATCCTGATTTTAAAGAAACCTCAGCAATTTCGAGTGAATTACCTCCACGCATAATAATTTGCGCAATTTCAGGGGTAATTTGCATGACTTCGTAAATACCTACTCGTCCCTTATAGCCATCGGTACAGCTATCACAGCCTTTTGGAGAAAACAGCGTGAGTTTACTCAATGTTGCGGGGTCAAAGCCTTGGCGAATAAGTTCTTCATCGGGCAGTTTTTCTGGGGTTTTACATTTCGGACATAAACGTCTGGCCAGTCGCTGTGCAATGATAAGACTAATTGAACTTGCAACGTTGTATGCCGGAACGCCCATGTTTAACAATCGAGTCAGTGTTTCTGGCGCTGAATTTGTGTGCAGCGTCGATAAGACTAGGTGGCCTGTTTGCGCTGCTTTAATGGAAATTTCAGCTGTTTCTAGATCTCGTATCTCACCGACCATGACGACATCGGGATCTTGACGCAAGAACGCTTTTAACGCGTTGGCGAACGTCATATCTGCTTTTGTGTTAATTTGTACTTGGTTAATGCCTTCAAGGTTGATCTCAACCGGATCTTCCGCAGTACTAATATTGCGCTCAGGTTGGTTCAAAATATTCAAGCCGGTGTAAAGAGATACTGTTTTACCAGAGCCTGTAGGACCTGTCACTAGTATCATCCCTTGCGGCTGTTCGAGCGCATCCATGTAGAGTTTTTTCTGTTCAGGCTCATAACCCAATACATCGATGCCAAGCATAGCACTTGATGAATCAAGAATACGCATTACAATTTTTTCGCCCCACAGCGTTGGCAGGGTACTGACACGAAAGTCGATACTTTTACGTTCAGTAATTTTTAATTTAATGCGACCATCTTGTGGTTTACGTTTTTCGGCGATATCTAAGCGTGACATAACTTTTATGCGCGCAGATAATCGACTTGCTAAGCTATTCGGTGGGCTTGCCATTTCGTGTAAAATGCCATCAATCCGAAAGCGCACTCGATAACGATGCTCGTATGGCTCGAAGTGTAAATCTGATGCCCCTTTTTTGATTGCATCCATCAAAATCTTATTGATGTAGACAATAATAGGCGCATCGTCTTTGTCTTCATCACTACTTGGCATATCGCGTGGTTTATCGGTGTCGAGATCGCCAAGCTCTTTAAATTCGTCATCCGTTAAATGTAAGCTACCGGCCGCATCAAGCAGCTGCTCTATTTTATTTTCTAGCTGGTTGTAATCAACCACAACAACTTCACAAGACAGACCTGTACTAAATTCAAAGTTTTCAAACGCTCCGTAATCAGTAGGGTCCGATGCCGCTATATAGAGCTTACGGCCTTTCTTTATCAGCGGGAGGATATGATGCTCGCGAATGAGCTTTTCTTTAACTAACTCATCAGAAATAAGTGATACATCGAAGTCTTTGATATCAAAATAGGGAACACGGAACAAGTCAGTGCATTGCTCTGCTAATTCATGCGCGTCTATACCGCAGCTCTTAGAAATGAGCTCAGCTGTGGAGTTATATTCTCGTTGCTTTAATTTGACGGTCTCTGCATCAATGCGACCTAATGTGATAAATTTTCTCAGTAACGGTGAGTTAATATTCATTGCGCACCTTAATTTGATCCTTTCTATGCCAAATCTATCAGAAAAAAGCAGGGTATAACATCAGTCTTGTCGATTTAGGCAAAATTGCAAAATAAATTCACCCTTTAACTCAGGTATTTATAATCTGTATTAATGTTTTTGTATTAGATGGATATGTGTTTTTTAGCATATAGTTTAAGCATGAGTTAAATATTTTTGATGCAGCTTTTTCACATCAATCGCAACTTCAGATAGAGCGCGATCATTGTCTAAAATATCATCGGCTTTTAGCTGTTTATCGGCACGAGACATTTGTGATGTAATAATTTTTTTCGCTTGAGCCTCAGAGACATTGTCGCGTGCGCTGGTTCTAGTAATTTGAGTTGTGACGGGGACATCGATGAGCAACGTATGGTTGCACAATTTTTCTAAACCGTTTTCAAATAATAAGGGCGCAACTAAAATTACATAGTCGCTGGTGGCTTGTTGCAGTTGCTTAAGCATGGATTCCCTTATTAACGGGTGTAGTAAAGCATTGAGCCATGCTTTTTCTGTTTCATTATCAAAAATAATGCCCCTAAGCTTCGCGCGGTCAAGCACTCCCTCGCTGGTGAGAATAGTTTTGCCAAAATGCTCAACAATTTTTTTAAGACCTGCACTGCCTGGCTCGACGACCTCTCTTGCGACGATGTCGGCATCAACAACAGTGATCCCTAACTTTTCAAACATCGCACTCACAGCACTTTTGCCAGAGCCAATACCACCCGTTAAGCCTAAAATCCAGTTTGCCATATTTAATGACCTAAATAGCTAAAATAGATAGTTTGAATTTGCTCACCCCACAATAAGGTTACCCAACCGGCTATCGCAAGGTAGGGGCCAAAGGGAATAGGCGTGGTTTTATCTTTGCCTTGAATAATAATTTGCAGCATACCAATAAGAGCGCCAACGACACTCGAAAGCAACACGATAGTTAAAATAGCCTGCCAACCAAGTAACGCTCCAAATACGGCGAGTAATTTAAAATCGCCATACCCCATGCCTTCTTTGCCAGTAGCAAGTTTAAAGAGCCAATACACACTCCATAAACTTAAATAGCCAATTGCAGCGCCAATAATCGCATCAGAAGGGGCGATTGTGATGTTCATCACGGCTGCAATCAATGCTAGCCAAACAAGCGGTAAGGTAAGTTGGTCAGGCAGCAGCATATGATCAATATCAATGAACGTAAGCGCAATGAGCACCCATGTAATTACAATATAAAGTAAGGCAAGTTCAGATGCGCCAAATATAATTGCAACCGCGAGGCTTAAGCTGGCTGTTAGCATTTCAACAATAGGGTAGCGAACAGAAATTGGCGCCTTACAACTTGCACAGCGGCCTTTGAGTATTAACCAGCTGATAACAGGAATGTTCTGCCAAATCTTAATCGGTGCCTTACATTGTGGGCAGGTTGAATTGGGTGTGACTAAATTAAAGGGAGTAGGCTCTTCAGTATGGTTAATTGTTAGCTCATCGGCCAATAACAGACGGCACTCTGATTGCCATTCTCGTTTCATCATCAGTGGTAACCTGTAAATAACGACATTTAAAAAGCTACCAATACACAGACTCACAAGTCCTACAGTTAACAAATAAAACCACTGTTGAGATTGCATCACGGTGGCTATATCAAGGAAAAAATTTTGCATTAAACTACCTAAAATACAACATTGAACTAAGAATCAAGAGCTTAAAGCTTGATTGCTTAAAATTACATGTTTGGGTTATACAACAGAGCCTAACTGGAAAATAGGTAAATACATGGCAATAATTAAACCACCGACCAGCACGCCAAGTACAGCCATGATCAGCGGCTCTAATAAGCTTGAAAGACCATCGACCGCATCATCAACCTCTTGCTCGTAAATAGTAGCTACTTTGGCAAGCATGCCATCTAATGAACCTGACTCTTCACCAATTGCAACCATTTGGATCACCATATCAGGAAAAATTTTTGTATTTCGCATTGCCCAGTTCATCAAATTACCTGAGCTTACTTCTGCTTTAATTTCTAAAATAGCGTAACGGTACACCGCATTACCTGAGGCTCCAGCGGCTGAATCGAGCGCATCAACCAAGGGTACACCCGCAGCAAAGGTTGTTGAAAGAGTTCGTGCATAACGAGCCACTGCTGCTTTATTTAAAATCATACCAATAACAGGCAGCTTTAATATAGCTCTGTCGTTGGCATCTCTGAGCTTTTTGCTTTTAAGCAGGGCTTCTTTATAGGCATAACCAAAAGCAATAACAGCAATCAGCATCATCCACCAATATTCTTGCATAAATTCAGATATACCTATCACCATTAAAGTAAAGGCGGGAAGCTCAGCACCAAAGCCACTAAAAATATCTTGGAATTGAGGCACCACAAAAATAAGTAAGATTGAGGTAACAATTAAGGCCACAACTAATACCGCAATCGGGTAAAACATTGCTTTTTTGATTTTAGACTTTAATGCTTCGGCTTTTTCTTTATAAAGTGCGACACGGTCGAAAATTTTATCAAGGGCACCCGATTGTTCACCCGATGCAACGAGGTCGCAATATAAATCATCAAAATAACGGGGGTGTCTGCGTAAAGCTTGCGAGAGTGGCACACCCGCTTTTACTTGGTCGCCAATTTCTTCCATCAGCCTAGCAACACTTTTATTCTTAGCGCCAGAGCCTATCATTTCAATAGATTGAATGAGGGGGACACCTGCCATCAGCATGGTCGCTATTTGGCGTGTAATTAAAGCAATGTCTTTAGCAGAAACTTTTTGCGTACGAGTACCAAACAAGGGTTTTGGTTTTCGTTTTACCTTTGAGGGGGTTATTCCTTGCTTTCTGAGTTGGGCTTTTACAAGAGCTATACTAACTCCTGATATTTCACCTTCCAATTTTTTGCCACGGCTATTAACACCTACCCATAGGAAAGTGTCTAGTGATTCTGAGATAGGGGTTGATTTCATAGGATATAGGATGCTGAGAGAATTCTCTCAGCATATATTTAAGTTATTAGCGACAGCTTGCTGGAAGGTATTTTGTTTCAATACCATTAGTCGTTGAAGCTTGACACTTCCAACTGCGAACAGGTGCAAGAGTCGAACTATTAAAGTCAGCAGCTGTAGAAGCTACAGTTCTGTTAGCGTCAGAGTAAGGTTTAAATTCTAAATTTACATTAGTGCCCAGTTGAGATATATTTCTGGCAGTCACTGTGATTGTGCCATCAGCAGCAGTTGTAATAGTTTGTACGTACTGAGAAACAGGGCCAACTGCATCTTCACCACACCCAAAACCATTTGCTGCAGCATCGGCAGAGAAGCCTGTTTGAGAGGCTTCAGAAATTGCTGTTCTACAAGCGGATGCAGCAAGAGTAACTTCTGAAACTTTAGCTCGAGCAGTATAATCTTGATACGCTGGCAGTGCTACTGCGGCCAAAATACCGATGATTGCTACTACAATCATTAATTCAATTAGGGTGAAACCCTGTTGCTTTTGTTGTGTCATTTTGTTCCTCTCCTAAAGGATATGATGTTATGTAAGTTTAGCTGTTAGATCAGCATTGTAAAATCGATGCTAAACATACAGGACTATTCTTACAGTTTTACTTAAAACTTCTGTTAAAAATCGTGATTGTTAACAAGTTGATTTTAAACTTTTGTTCATTAAGTGTTTGTTAATTTACTTTAGCATCAATTAATGTATTTGAAAGCAATTTTCCGGCTAGATAACTGGTTTTTCAGAAGTTTCCTACTTTAGTTTGAGACAGATCAAGCTTAAAAATCCATAATTGAACTATTTATACACATGCATCCTTGCTGGAACTTATTGAATTAATTGTAAACTTACGTAAGTCATTAGGACACAATGATACTAAAGAACTAAAAGCACTGAAAAGTTATTGATTTTTTGTTACCGATTCAGGCTTTTTACGTATTTAATGCTTTTTTTATTTCTTTGTCAACGAATTAGGTAAACATTAAATACGCAAAAATGGGGTGGGGTTACGCGTTAAAGCGCATCGATAGGTCGATTGATTGTAAATTTTTTGTAAGTGCGCCGCTTGAGATAAAATCAACACCTGCTTGCGAATAAGCTTTTAGTGTTTCAAGGGTCATATTGCCAGACACTTCTAATTTTGCTCGCTTATCAGTAAGGATGACGGCTTGCTGTATTTGCTCCACAGTAAAGTTATCAAGCATGATGATATCAGCACCGGCATGAATGGCTTGCTCAAGCTCATTTAAAGATTCAACTTCGACTTCTACAGGTTTTGATGGATGATTAACTTTTGCTTGTGCCACGGCTTTATCAATGCCACCACATGCTGCAATGTGGTTTTCTTTAATTAAGAATGCATCGAATAAACCAATACGATGGTTCGCGCCGCCGCCGCATTTGACAGCGTACTTCTGCAACGCACGTAAGCCCGGAATCGTTTTACGGGTATCAAGTAACTGCGTGGTTGTTCCTGCAAGTTCTTTAACGTAGTGGGCTGTGGTTGTTGCTGTACCCGAAAGCGTTTGCACAAAATTAAGCGCTGTACGCTCTGCGGTTAAAATGGCACGTGCAGAACCAGACGCTGTAAATAAGGTGGCATTTGCAGCGACTTTATCACCATCGTTTACTAATACATCAACTTTTACCGTTGCATCTACTTGCTTGAACACTTCTAAAATAATGTCTTTGCCACAAAATACACAGTCTTCACGAGTAATTACTTTGGCATTCGCTTGCTCGTTTTCAGGGATGAGTTGAGCCGTGATATCACCGTCGTTTGCATTTTGGTAATCCAAATCTTCATCAAGGGCGAGTTTAACCAGTTGGCTAATTAAAGAGTGAGGGACTGACATGTCGAAAGCTCATTGTTTATTAATAAATTGGCTAAATTTTACTATGTTTGACCTTGTATTAGAAGTTAAAGATTTATCGCTAACGTGGATTAAAAGTCCTTGTGGGTGGCTACACAAATGAATGCAGCTAGACCCTGAGTAGCGAACCATTTACACTGTTTAACTTTATTGTCATTGTTAGTTTTTAATATGCATATAAACGAATTAGGCCAGTTAAACAGTGTGTTACAGCGGCCATGCAGGCATCATGATGCGCGTCCTGATAATGAAGTATCATTACTTGTGATTCACAATATTTCGCTACCCGCAGGGCAGTTTGGCACGCGATATGTGGATGATTTATTCATGGGTTGCATAGACTGTGAGGCACACGATAGTTTTGTTGACTTAAAGGGGCTTAGAGTATCTGCGCATTGTTTTATTCGTCGCACGGGTGAAGTGATTCAATATGTGCCATTTGAAAAGCGTGCTTGGCATGCCGGTGTGTCTGAGTTTAATGGCCGCCAGCAATGCAATGACTTTAGTGTAGGTATTGAGCTTGAAGGTACTGATACTGAGCCGTATACCCAAGCACAATATAATGCATTACACTTAGTGACAAAGGCACTTATGGATAAATACCCAAAAATAACTCGCTCTCGTATTGTCGGCCACTGCGATATTGCACCCGGTAGAAAAACGGATCCGGGCGAGAGTTTTGATTGGCCATACTTTTTTGATTTAGTGTTTTAATTTAAAGGATATAGGTAACAAGCATGATCTTGATTTCAATTATAGTTGCGCTAGTCATTGAGCGTCTTGGCGCGCGGGCTGATTACTGGCAAATTGGTTTTTATGCCGATCACTACCTAAAGCACTCTAAAAAACACTTATCAGATAAAGGCTTATTTAATTCGCCCGTTGGTTTTCTGATCTGGTTAATGTTACCAGTGATTGCTATTGCCTTAGTTTATAAGTTATCAGATTTTATAGTATGGCAATTAGCGGTTAACACCGTGGTGTTATTAACGTGTTTTGGCTGTGCTAAGCAACGAGCACTGTATAAGTCTTATCTCAATGCCCTAACGCGAAACGATCAAGAAGCTGCGACATTATTTGCATTACAAATGGGCCAAAAGAAAACAGAAGCTGAGCCCCAAGGGGAAACATTCGGGCAAACACTCGCGTGGCTTAATTTCCGCTTTTATTGTGCTGTTATTTTTTGGTTTGTGATATTGGGTGTACCGGGCGCAATACTCTATGCCTTAGTGCGTACTTACGCTGACAAGGTAAGAGAAAACCATAATATGGTGTATGCAAAACGCTTTAAACTAATTCATACCTTATTATTTTGGTTAGATTGGTTACCTGCGCGCATTGCAAGTTTTGGTTATCTTGTTATTGGCAACTTTAATAAAGGAACCAGTTGCTGGTTGAAATACGTGTTGGACTTTTCAGTAAGCAATCGCAAAGTTGTTACTCAAACAGCTTTGGCTGCAGAGCAAATTGAGCAGCAGTTTGTTGGTTGCACTTATGAGGCAACCTGTATGATGAAACTCGTAAAACGTAATGTGTTGTTCTTTTTAGTCATTATTGCCGCACTCACTCTATTTGGTGGGTTGGCGTAGTATAGTTAGCGAGTTGCAAGGGCTGGCTTTAGCCGAGAACGGCTTTTAAAGTCAGCAAGTTGCAAGAGTAAAGCTTGTAGGAATGATTTCAGTCATGAATCATTCTGTTAATGTACGTCGTTTGAGTTTTGATTTTTCAGCACTGAAATGCTTCCTACTTTGCCTTTCTACAAAGCCACTCAAATCAGCTAACATCGAATAGCTGACTTCTAAGAGCGTGCTTGTTAATCTGGTCTGACCATTTATTTTTTATTGTTTTCTTCTTCCGAAATAGCGACTTTCTTCCATACTGTTTAATCTTTATGCAAAATGGAGTACCGTGTCAGTTGGCGCTGAGCGCAGTGAAATTGACAGAAATACCGGTTTTTGATAACGTATGCTACAAATTTGGTATGACCAATTTACCTTTTGGTTGAGTCTTATGGCTAAAAACCCTGTGTTTAGCGGGCTTGGCCGAAACAACGCGGACGTTGATAAATGTCTTTAAAGATAAAAGCAGCAAAATTATCTGATGTAATTTTACAACAACTTGAGAATATGATTCTTGAGGGGTCGTTAGCGCCAGGCGAAAAATTACCTCCTGAACGTGAGTTAGCGAAACAGTTTGAAGTATCGCGTCCATCACTTCGAGAGGCTATTCAAAAGCTGGAAGCTAAAGGCTTAGTCACGCGTCGTCAAGGGGGTGGCACGTTTGTAAAAAATCAGCTTGAAGAGGGGCTTACTGATCCACTCTTTGATTTGATAAGTAAACATCCTGAATCACAATTTGATTTACTTGAATTTCGTCATGCTCTTGAGGGAATCGCAGCTTATTATGCTGCAATGCGTGGTACGACGAATGATTTTAAAAAAGTAAAACAAAGCTTTGACAATATTGCGCTTGTAAATGATGACATTGTGCAAAAAGCAAAAGCAATTAATGCATTTCATTTCAGCGTAGCTGAAGCGTCTCATAATGTCGTGTTGCTGCACTTAGTGCGTGGTATGCAAGCATTGCTTGAGCAAAATGTATTACAAAATTTAACTGTACTGTTAAAAAAGCCGCAAATCAGCCAGCAGCTCGCAGAGCATAGACGACTGTTAATGGATGCGGTTATTGAAGGAAACCCAGAGCAAGCACGCCTTGCTAGTAATGCTCACTTGGCCTTTATCGAAGAAGCCTTACTTGAGGCTGGCAAAGAGCATTCGCGGATTGAACGTAGTTTAAGACGCACCAAACAACATTAAGCAAGTGATTAGCTAAGTTTAGTTAACTACTTAATTTAAGATTTATTAAAATAATTAGTATTTTAAACATAAGGAAACCTCCATATGTCTGAAGTCAATAAAATTGACGTAGACGCGCTAGAAACACAAGAGTGGTTACAAGCCCTTGAGTCTGTTGTGCGTGAAGAAGGTGTAGAACGTGCTCAATTCTTACTTGAGCAAGTGTTAGAGCAAGCCCGTTTAGACGGTGTTGATATGCCTACTGGCACAACTACTAACTACGTTAATACCATTCCAGTAGATCAAGAACCAGCCTACCCAGGTGATGTGAATGTTGAGCGTCGTATTCGTTCAATCATTCGTTGGAATGCGATTATGATCGTATTACGCGCGTCGAAAAAAGATCTCGACTTAGGCGGCCATATGGCGTCTTACCAGTCTTCAGCGGCTTTTTATGAAGTTTGTTTTAATCACTTCTTTAAAGCGCCAAACGATGTAGACGGCGGTGACTTAGTTTATTATCAAGGTCATATTTCTCCAGGTATCTATGCGCGTGCATTCGTTGAGGGTCGTTTAACAGCTGAGCAGCTTGATAACTTCCGTCAAGAAGTTGATGGTAAAGGTCTTCCTTCGTACCCACACCCGAAATTAATGCCTGAATTCTGGCAGTTCCCTACGGTATCGATGGGTCTGGGTCCAATTGCTTCAATTTACCAAGCGCGTTTCTTAAAGTACTTAGATGGTCGCGGCTTAAAAGACACTAAAAACCAACGCGTATATGCTTTCTTAGGCGATGGTGAGATGGATGAGCCAGAATCACGTGGTGCAATCTCATTCGCTGCACGTGAAAAATTAGATAACCTATGTTACCTAATCAACTGTAACTTACAGCGTTTAGATGGCCCAGTAATGGGTAATGGTAAAATCATTCAAGAGCTTGAAGGCCTATTTAAAGGTGCAGGCTGGAACGTGATTAAAGTTGTATGGGGCAGTGGTTGGGATATCTTACTTGCTAAAGATACAACCGGTAAGTTACTACAGTTAATGAACGAAACTATTGACGGTGACTACCAAACATATAAAGCAAAAGACGGTGCCTACGTGCGTGAGCACTTCTTTGGTCGTTATCCAGAAACAGCAGCACTTGTTGCTGATATGACAGACGAAGAAATCTTCGCACTTAAGCGTGGTGGTCATGAGCCATCAAAGCTTTACGCAGCATTCAAAAAAGCAGAAGAAACGAAAGACCGTCCAACTGTTATCCTAGCGAAAACGGTTAAAGGTTACGGCATGGGTGAAGCGGCTGAAGGTAAAAACATCGCACACCAAGTTAAGAAAATGGACATGACACACGTAGCACACTTACGTTCGCGTCTTGGTTTACAAGATCTTGTGTCAGATGATCAATTAGCTGATCTTCCATACTTAACACTTGAAGAAGGCTCAGAAGAGTACAAATACTTACACGCTCGCCGTGAAGCACTTCAAGGTTACACACCGAAGCGTATTGCTAAATTCTCTGAAAAGTTAGTCTTACCAGAAGTAGAGGCATTTAAACCATTACTTGAAGAGCAAAAGCGCGACATTTCTACAACAATGGGCTTTGTTCGTGCACTTAATGTGTTGCTTAAAGACAAAGGTATTGGCAAAAATATTGTGCCTATCATTGCTGACGAAGCACGTACATTTGGTATGGAAGGTTTATTCCGTCAAATCGGTATTTATAACCCACATGGCCAAAATTACACGCCTCAAGACCGTGACATCGTTTCTTACTACAAAGAAGCTACATCAGGTCAAGTATTACAAGAAGGTATCAATGAGTTAGGTGCAATGTCGTCATGGGTTGCTGCTGCAACATCATACAGCACCAACGATTTACCTATGATCCCATTCTATATCTACTATTCTATGTTTGGTTTCCAACGTGTTGGTGATATGGCATGGATGGCGGGTGACCAACAAGCACGTGGTTTCTTATTAGGTGCCACTGCAGGTCGTACAACGTTAAATGGTGAAGGTTTGCAGCACGAAGATGGTCACAGCCATATTCTTGCTAACACAGTGCCTAACTGTATTTCTTATGACCCAACTTACGCTTACGAAGTTGCAGTTATTATGCAAGACGGTATTCGTCGTATGTACGGTGAAGATCAAGAGAACGTGTTCTATTACCTAACACTGATGAACGAAAACTACCATCAACCAGCAATGCCTGAAGGCGCTGAAGAAGGTATTCGTAAAGGTATCTATAAGCTTGAAACCGTGGCTGGCGATAAAGCGAAAGTACAGTTGCTAAGCTCGGGTACTATCATGATTGAAGTACGTAAAGCTGCCCAAATCTTAAGTGAAGAGTACGGTATTGGTTCAGATGTATTCTCAGTGACTTCATTCAATGAATTAACACGTGATGGTCAAGATGTTGAGCGTTTCAATATGCTTAACCCAGATGCAGAGCAAAAGACTGCTTACATCACTGAAGCATTGTCAGACGCTGTAACAGTTGCCGCAACGGATTACATGAAGAACTACGCAGAGCAAGTTCGTTCATTTGTACCAAGCAGTAACTACAAAGTACTTGGTACAGACGGTTTCGGTCGTTCTGATAGCCGTGAAAATTTACGTCGTCACTTTGAAGTTAATGCAGGTTATGTTGTTGTTGCAACATTATCTGAACTTGCTAAACGTGGTGAAGTTGAGAAGTCTGTGGTTGCAGAAGCAATCAAGAAGTTCGACATCGACACTAACAAAGTTAACCCGCTATACGCATAAGAGGTTCCAATGAGTATTGAAATTAAAGTACCAGATATCGGTGGCGATGACGTTGAAGTAACCGAAATCCTTGTTAGCGTTGGTGATAAGGTTGAGGTTGATCAGTCGTTATTAACGGTTGAAGGCGATAAAGCATCAATGGAAGTGCCTGCTGCACAAGCAGGAACGGTTAAAGAAATTAAAGTAGCCGAAGGGGACACTGTTACGACGGGGTCACTTATTATGATCTTCGAAGGTGAAGAGCAAGCTTCTGCATCTTCTGAAGCAAAAGAAGAATCAAAGCCAGAGCCTGCTAAGCAACCTTCAGGTTCAGCGACGCAAGACGTAACGGTACCAGATATCGGTGACGACGAAGTTGAAGTGACTGACATCATGGTTGCTGTTGGTGATACGGTTGAAGAAGAGCAATCTTTATTAAGCGTTGAAGGTGACAAAGCGTCAATGGAAGTACCTGCACCATTTGCGGGTACCGTTAAAGAGATCAAAATCGCGACAGGCGATAAAGTTAAAACAGGCTCTTTAATCTTTGTTTTCGAAACAGCATCAAGTGACTCTGACGCTCCGACAGCAGAGTCTGCACCTGCTGACGAAGCGGCCGCTGACACTGCATCAAGCACAAAAGAAGTTAACGTGCCTGATATCGGTGGTGATGAAGTTGAAGTAACCGAAGTCATGGTTGCTGTTGGCGATAGCGTGTCAGAAGATCAATCAATCTTAAACGTTGAAGGTGATAAGGCTTCAATGGAAGTACCAGCACCCTTTGCTGGTACGGTTAAAGAAATCAAAGTTGCTGCAGGCGATAAAGTTTCAACAGGTTCTCTTATCTTTGTATTTGAAGTTGCGGGCAGTGCAAAAGCATCAGCGCCTAAAGCGAAAACAGAGTCGGCACCTGCGCCAGCAGCAAAAGCAGAGGCAGCCCCTGCGGCTAAGCCAGCTTCAGCACAAGCTAGCAAAGAAGAGTTTGCCGATAACAACGCGTATGCACATGCATCGCCAGTTGTTCGTCGTTTAGCGCGTGAGTTTGGTATTAACTTAGCAAACGTTAAAGGCACGGGTCGTAAAAATCGTGTTGTTAAAGAAGACGTGCAAAACTACGTTAAAGAACTTGTGAAGCAAGTTGAATCAGGTAATGCAGGCAAAGGCAATACAGGCGGTGGTGAGCTGGGTCTTATTCCATGGCCAAAAGTTGACTTTAGCAAGTTTGGTGAGATTGAAGAGAAGAAATTATCACGTATTCAAAAACTGTCAGGTGCTAACTTACACCGTAACTGGGTGCAAATCCCACACGTTACACAGTTTGATGAAGCTGATATCACCAGTCTTGAAGCATTCCGCAAAGAGCAAAATGCACTGGCTGAGAAGAAAAAGCTGGGTGTTAAAATCACGCCACTTGTGTTTGTCATGAAGGCAGCAGCGAAAGCTCTGGCTGAGTTCCCGACATTTAACTCTTCGTTGTCTGAAGACGGTGAAAGTTTAATCTTGAAGAAATACATCAACATTGGTGTTGCAGTCGATACACCTAATGGTTTGGTTGTGCCAGTATTCAAAGATGTTGATAAGAAAGGCATCATTGAGCTTTCTCGCGAGCTAATGGACGTGTCGGCTAAGGCGCGTGATGGCAAACTAACGTCATCTGACATGCAAGGCGGTTGTTTTACAATTTCAAGCCTTGGTGGTATCGGTGGTACCGCATTCACGCCTATCGTAAATGCACCAGAAGTGGCTATTTTAGGTGTCTCTAAATCGGAGATGAAACCTAAATGGAATGGCAAAGAGTTTGAACCTAAGTTAATGGTTCCATTATCAATGTCATACGACCATAGGGTTATTGACGGTGCACTAGCAGCACGCTTTACTGTGACGCTAGCAAGCTATATGAGCGATATTCGCCAATTGGTGATGTAATCGCGTCATAATTTATAAGAATCAAATCCCAGCAAGGTGTTTTTTGCTGGGATTTTTACCATTGGCAATGATACAATCTTTGTCATAGAACAATCTTTGTATAGATATCTGCTCTCACTTTCTGCCTTGCAGAAACATGGCAGTTTAACTTAGGGGCAGTGTTCCCGTTCAAACATTTAAGGTAATAGCATGAGCAACGAATTAAAAACTCAAGTTGTTGTACTAGGCGGTGGTCCTGGTGGTTATTCTGCAGCTTTCCGTGCTGCTGACTTGGGCTTAGAAGTCACATTGGTAGAGTCTCGCAACACATTAGGCGGTGTATGTCTAAACGTGGGTTGTATTCCTTCAAAAGCACTTTTACACGTAGCTAAAGTGATTGATGACGCAGCAGAAATGTCATCTCATGGCGTTACTTTTGGTAAGCCTGAAATTGACCTAGACAAAATCCGTGATTGGAAAGAGTCTGTAATCGGTCAATTAACTGGCGGCCTAGACGGCATGGCTAAAATGCGTAAAGTGAAAGTGGTTTATGGTTACGGTAAATTCACTGGTAGCAACACCCTGGCTGTTGAAGGTGAAGAAGGTACAACAACAATCACATTCGACAATGCTATTATTGCTGCAGGTTCACAACCAGTAAATCTACCTTTCATCCCTGAAGATGACCGTGTAATTGATTCGACTGGTGCGCTTGAGCTTAAAGACGTTCCTGAGAAACTACTTGTACTAGGTGGTGGTATCATCGGTCTTGAAATGGGTACGGTGTACCGTGCACTGGGTTCTGAAATCGACGTTGTTGAGTTTGCTGATCAATTAGTACCCGCTGCTGATAAAGACGTTATCAAGATTTACCAAAAATACGTTAAGAACAAGTTTAACGTAATGCTATCTACTAAAGTAACTGGCGTTGAAGCAAAAGACGACGGTTTATATGTAACATTTGAAGGTAAAAACGCACCTGCTGAGCCTGTACGTTACGACAAAGTACTTGTTGCTGTTGGCCGTACTCCAAACGGTAAACTACTTGATGCAGATAAAGCGGGCGTTAACGTTGATGAGCGTGGTTTCATTAATGTTGATAAGCAACTTAAAACAAACGTTGATCACATCTTCGCTATCGGTGATATCGTTGGTCAACCAATGCTTGCGCACAAAGCGGTTCATGAAGCACACGTTGCGGCAGAAGTTATCTCTGGTCAGAAGCACTACTTCGATCCTAAGTGTATCCCTTCAATCGCTTACACAGATCCAGAAATTGCATGGGTTGGTGTAACTGAAAAAGAAGCGAAAGAGCAAGGTTTAAGCATCGAAACAGCTGTATTCCCATGGGCTGCGTCTGGTCGTGCAATCGCTTCAGCACGTACTGAAGGTCAAACTAAGCTTATCTTCGATAAAGACTCTGGTCGTGTTATCGGTGGTGCTATGGTGGGTATCAATGCTGGTGAGATGCTAGGCGAAATCGGCTTAGCAGTTGAAATGGGCGCAGACGGTGAAGACCTTGCGTTAACTATTCACGCTCACCCAACGCTAAACGAATCAATCGGTCTAGCTGCTGAAATCTTCGAAGGTTCAATTACTGACCTTCCAAACAAAAAAGCAGTTAAAAAGAAGTAAGTTCTTTTGACTAATCGTTTTAAAAACCCAGCTCCGGCTGGGTTTTTTGTTATTTATAGGGATTAAGTATTAGGAATTAGAATTTAGAGGTTAGAAATTAGAAGTTAGAGATTAGAAGTTAGAGATTAGAAGTTAGAGATTAGAAGTTAGAGATTAGAAGTTAGAGATTAGAAGTTAGAGATTAGAAGTTAGAAGTTTGATCTGACCCCGATAAAGTAGAAGGTAGATTACACACATAAAAAATGTGGGGTTATTTTTTCTAACCACTAACCACTAACCACTAACCACTAACCACTCGCATTGATTTCTATTCCTGCTATTTTTAGCTACAATACGCGCCGTTCAATTTTCTGGTAAACACAGTGGCTACTATCTCAAATAACTCCGTCTTGGTACTTCGTGCTAAACAATTGGGCGAATCTCGCCGAGAATTTAAAGCCCGAGGAGCAAAACTCACACGCTGCGAACGGTGCTTATTAGCAGAACACTACTGCATTTGTGAAGGTGTTCAACAGGCTGAATGTGAAGCCGCTGTATGCCTATTGATGTATCATAACGAGAGTTTTAAACCCTCTAATACAGGGCGCTTAATTGCCGAAATCATTCCCGATAACCACGCATTTAAATGGGATCGAACAAACCCTGATGCCGCGCTTCTAAGTTTATTGGCCGATCCTCAGTATCAGCCGATGGTTATTTTTCCTGCCAGTGATGTTGAGGACGAAAACCGTGTGATTACCGAGGTGATACCTGAACAAGGCAAGCGTCCGCTTTTTATCTTTTTAGATGGCACTTGGCGTGAAGCTAAAAAGATGATCCGTAAAAGTCCTTACTTAGATCACTTACCCGTGCTGTCTATCACGCCTGAAAAGTTGTCTGATTATCGTTTACGTGTCGCTCCCCATGAACACCAGCTAGGAACGGCTGAAGTCGCTATTATGGTTTTGGCACTTGCCGGTGAAGAAGAAGCAACCAACAGGCTAGAAGAGCACTTTATTAACTTTAGAGATGCCTATTTGCTTGGTAAAAGAAACAAAGGTCGCCCAGAGTAATTCTTGTATCAATTTGATTTATTGAGCGCTCTATTTTGAGGCAATAAAAGTTGAGGCAATAAAAGTCAGAGGTAAAAAAGCGCGTCGGTAACAAGGTATCAGTTTTGTGATTAGGTTTTATTAAATGAGAAACTTTTAACGTTGTTTACGTCAGCTTTTAATCCTTCAAAATGATTGAGTATTATTGCGGGTAGGTAGTATGCAAAAGAAAAGCGCGAACTATCTCTAGTCGCGCTTGCGGAATCTTCTTAATTTTCTGCATCCTGCAATTGAATCTAATCAACTCCATAAACTTTGCAAATCCATGCCATTACACTGTACTTAGTTGTTCTGTGTAATAAAGACTCTCCGGGTCTATATCCTGTCCATTCCTTTACATCCGTGCTGGTAAATACTTTACCTTTCCATTACGCATCATCGTGATGCTATCCCTTTATTAGCAATTCCCTTGCGTTGTCCTTACGACCTGTCCTTTATTCCACTTTTTGAACTCCTGTATAACAACACCCTGTTGTTATTCCATTTCACATCATCCTGATGCTGTCCATAAGCTGTCATTCCCTTGCGTTACTCTTCCTGAGCCTGTCCTAATATCCTTACTATCCTAATGAACCTTATCCGAGGTTTGATATGAGTAATGCTTCCCTATCCATCTACTCATAAAGCTTCATGCTTAGCTGATAAGTTAATTATAGAGAAATTGCCAAGCGCGAGTAGGTCAAAATCGTGCTTAAAATAGCGGTCATTTTATTGTCATTTTAATTAAATTGTTTATTTTCAGTTTGTTATGGGTTTTTATGTGGTTTTTGCTGTCTGCTTTTACTCAATAGCTGCCATGTAGGTAAGATATCTCTCACAAGTAACTTCCTAAATGGCAGCTAACATGATTGTTTTATGACTATTAACAGGTGCACTTTGCCTTAAGTGTAGGTAAAATATTTTGAGAATTGTTTTTATTTAGGTGTTAAATAATGAAAAAAACAGCGTTAGTCTTATTCACGGCTTTACTAAGCACACCTGCACTTTCAGCGGATGTCGTTAATATATATTCATTCCGACAACCTTTTTTAATTCAACCAATTTTAGATGATTTCACTCAGCAAACGGGCATAAAAACCAATGTTGTTTTTGCTAAAAAGGGCCTGATTGAACGCGTAAAGCGCGAAGGTAAGCATAGCAAGGCTGATCTCGTTTTGACGTCAAATTTTAGTGCGCTTGTACAGTTAGAAGAGCTTGGTTTAACGCAATCAATTAACAGTGATATTGTTAATGCAAATGTCCCCAGTACTTTTCGTGATGAACAAGGGCAGTGGATTGCACTTACTAAACGAGTGCGCAATGTCTACTCAGCAAAAGAGCGAGTTGGCGCGTTACCCACACTGAGTTATGAAGACTTAGCCGATCCAAAATACAAAGGCAAATTATGTACGCGCCCTGGTAAGCACCCTTATAACTTAGGCCTAGTAGCGTCTATGGTGGCGCATCACGGTGAAGTAAAAACAAAAGAATGGCTTGAAGGCGTAAAATCAAATTTAGCTCGTAAACCACAAGGTAACGACCGTGCACAAGTTAAAGCGGTAAAAGAAGGGCTGTGTGATATTGCCTTAGGTAATAGTTATTACTTTGGTAAAATGTTGCAGGATGAGCAGCAAAAGTCATGGGCTGAAGCGGTGCATATTAACTTCCCTAATCAAACAAACCGAGGCTCACATATTAATGTATCGGGGGTGGTGATGACGAAATATGCCAAAAACCCTGAAAATGCCTTGAAACTGATTGAGTATATGACCGACAATAAAGCGCAAAATATGTATGCCTCAGTTAATATGGAGTACCCAGTAAAACAAGGGGTTGCTTTATCTGATATGGTGGCATCATGGGGCAAATTTAAAGAAGATACTTTGTCGCTTGATGAAATTAGCAAATATCGCCCTGTGGCACTTAAGCTAATTGATGAAGTGAAGTTTGATTTATAACGCACAAAGCGTTATTCCAGCTTAAAAATTTGAAAAAGCTGTTTAAGCGGCATTGCTTAAACAGCTTTTGTTTTATATCGCCCTGTTATTAATGAAGGAATAACAGCCTCGTATGCATGTGAAGTTTTCGTTGTCTCGCTGGCAGTTAATAGCTTGGTTTATCGGGTTATTGCTTGTAACACCTCTTGGCTTTTTATTAGTGGAGTCTCTGCAAGGAGGCTCTGATGTGTTTCAGCACTTGTTTGATACTGTGTTGTGGGATTACACCCGCAATACTCTATTCTTGATTGCTGGAGTCGGGCTTTTAAGTTGCCTCATCGCGCTGCCATTAGCGTGGTTGACTGCGTATTGTGAGTTTCCGGGGCGAAAGCAATTTGAGTGGGCGCTCATGCTGCCACTTGCCATGCCGACCTACTTAATTGCTTATGTTTACACGGACTTACTCGATTATGCAGGTCCCGTACAAATTGCGCTACGTGATTGGTTTGGTTGGCAATCGCCGGATGACTATTGGTTTTTCGATATTCGTACCTTAACAGGAGCAATTGTGATGATTGCCCTTGTGTTGTATCCCTACCTGTATTTAATTTTCAAAACAGCACTGAGAGAGCAATCATTTAAACTTGTGCAAGCCAGCCAGTTAATGGGGTTGTCCCCTTTGCAAAGCTTCTTACGAGTAAGCTTGCCACTTGGCCGCGGCGCTATTGTGGCGGGTATTACCTTAATTAGCATGGAGGCGATGGCTGACTTTGCAACAGTGAATTATTTTGCTGTGAGTACATTGACGACCGCCGTTTACGATACCTGGTTGGGGTATTACTCTCTCACTGCGGCTGCAAAAATTTCTGGCATTATGTTGCTCATTTTATTCTTAACCCTGATGCTTGAGCGCTACAGCCGAAGAAACCAAGCCGTATATGAGCGCCAATCAAGTGTTAATAGTGCGACGTTATACAGCTTAAAAGGCAGCGCAGCCTGGGGGGCAACAATAGCCTGTAGCCTTACTTTGCTGCTGGCGTTTTTATTACCCGTGGCAGTGCTTGTGAAGTACGCTATTGTGTATGCGGAAGATGCGTGGAATGGTGCATTTTTTAATTATGCATGGCAAAGCCTCAAGGTTGCTGTCGTCGTGAGCCTGGCGACTATTATACTGAGCTTATGTGTGCTGTTTTATCAACGCATAAGTAAAGACCGTTACCCCCTTATTCCTGGACGTCTAGCGAGTACAGGGTACGCACTACCAGGCACGGTGCTTGCTATCGCCGTTTTACTGCCTTTAACGCAGCTTGATGACTTACTGAATGCATGGTTAGAGCCGCACGGTTTTTCGTTAGGCCTAGTATTAAGTGGTACTCTATTTGCGATGGTTTTTGCTTATATAGTGCGTTTCTATGCAATTGCGCATGGAGCGCTTGAAAGTAGTTTCTTACGTATCAGCCCCTCACTCGATATGGCGAGTCAATCAATGGGCAAAGGGCCTTTTACAACCCTGTATAAAGTTCATTTACCCTTGCTAAAACGCGGTATATTAACCGCAGGATTATTAGTATTTATTGAATGTATGAAAGAGCTACCCGCCGCATTGCTCTTGCGTCCATTTAACTTTGAAACTTTGGCCACGCATGTTTTTCAGTATGTCAGTGATGAACAATTAGAGTTAGCGTCTATTTCGGCCTTGTTTATTGTTTTAGTAGGACTAATTCCTTTGTATTTCGTTAATCGTTCGATGGAGCACAATCACTCATGAGTCATTTGATAATTAAAGACTTAGCCTACCAATATAATGGCACTAAGGTATTGAGTGAGCTTACTCTAAATGTGAAGCAAGACGAAATAGTCTGTTTATTAGGCGCCAGTGGGTGTGGTAAAACCACCACGTTAAAAGCAATTGCAGGTATTTTACAGCCATCGCAAGGATACATGAGTATCGACTCACAAGTGGTCAATGACAATCATCATTTTATTGCGCCAGAAAAACGAAATATCGGCATGATGTTTCAAGATTACGCTTTGTTTCCGCATCTAACAGTAAGCGATAACATTGCCTTTGGTTTGAGCAATATGAGTAAAGCACAAAAACGTGAGCGCGTGAGTGAAATGCTCAGGTTGGTTAAACTAGATGGCTGTGCAAAACGATACCCACATCAACTCTCCGGTGGGCAGCAACAACGTGTCGCAATAGCGAGAGCTTTGGCATATAAACCCAGTTTATTACTACTTGATGAGCCATTTTCGAACATTGATACCCAAGTGCGTTTTGAATTAATTGCTGATATTCGTCGGATTATAAAAGACCAACAAGTTTCCGCTGTTTTTGTGACGCACTCAAAAGAAGAAGCGTTTGCCTTTGCTGATACGCTTGCGGTGATGCACGGTGGAAAAATAGCGCAACAAGGCACTCCCGAGCAGTTATTTAGCCAACCTAACTCAAAGGAGGTTGCAGAGTTTCTTGGTACGGGCATATACTTAACGGCAAAAGTCTTAACGCCAACTGAATATGAAACGACGTATGGTGTCATACATTCGCTAACCGAAAGCAAGCATCAAGGTCAACACGGTGTGGTGTATGTACGACCTCATCATATTAAGTTATGTGAGGCAGAGCACGGCGATGTAAGTAGTCAAGCCATACTAAACAGACGTTTTATCGGTACGCGTTATGTGTATAAGGTACGTATTGCTGGGCAGGAGCTAGAAGTTGCTGCCGAAAATGATCGTGTACTAGCGGTCGAGCAACCAGTAAAAATAAAAATAATGCCACATACGGTCAATTTTTTCGAAGATTAAACAGAACGTTATAATCCTGAATTCCTTGTCTGTATGTTTGATAACGAGTAGCTAAGGATTCATTATGGCGCAAGCGCAATCTGGGATTTGTGCTGAAGCAAACTTACACGGTTTGCACCTGTTTTTTAATGTTTATGATGGTCACGATGAGTCATTACGCAAAAAACTTAAACGCGTAAGCGTCATTCAAGACGAGTTTGCAGACCAATTCTCTGAAGCCATGTTGTCATGTGTGGTTGCGCTTGGTGCGCAGTACTGGCCACATATACTGCCAGAGTTTATTCCAAGCCAATTACAAAGCTTTCCAAATGTGACGCACAGTGAGCACGTCATGAGTGCGCAGCCATTCGATTTGTTTGTGCAAATTCGCTCTGATCGTGAAGATGTAAATCACCTTTTTGCTCTACAAATCATTAAATTATTTACACCTGATGTTGAGTTGGTGGAACAAGTTCGTAACTTTCGCTTTTTAGATGGCCGCGATTTTAATGGCTTTATTTATGCGGGAGACACTCCGCATGGGCGACAAAAGCGAAGCACCGCACTGATTGATAAGCCGGGTCATTTTGAAGATCAGGGAAGTTATATTCATGTGCAGCGTTTTGTGCATGACCTAAGCGTGTGGCAACATTTGTCGTTATCTGAGCAAGAGCAAATCATGGGGCGTACACGTCTTGATAACACGTTAATAATGCCAGCTGTTGAAACGAGTCATGCAGTACGAAGTGAATTAAAAGATGAAAAGGGTCAGCCTCTCATACTCAATCAAAGCATGCCGTTTGGTGACGTTCATAAACAGGGCATTTTAATGGTGTCGTGTGCAGCGCAAGGTGATGCGTTTGAACAGGTACTCAAAAGCCGATTAGGGCAGGGCGAATGTTATGACCATTGGCTCGATTTTACACAAGCCGACATGGGGTCTGCATTTTTCGCCCCGTCAGTAAACTTTTTGAAGCAGCTTTAACGTTAAACTGTATCGAATAATGTTCTAACGCGGTCTAGCGTGACATCGATTTCAGAAATTTTTGCAGGGGCGATAAAAATAGTGTCGTCGCCTGCAATTGTACCCAGTACACCGTCTGCCTTACCTAATGAATCAAGTAATCGGGCAATCAGCTGTGCAGCCCCTGGGCTGGTACGAATAATAATCATCATTTCGTTGTGCATGATGTCGATAACAAGCTGACGAAGAGGGCTCTTTGCGGTTGGCACACCCATTTCGGCAGGTAAACAATACACCATCTCTTGTTTTGCATTGCGTGTGCGTACAGCACCAAATTTACTCAACATGCGTGAGACTTTACTTTGGCTAATATTATCAAAGCCTTGGTCTTTTAATGCTTCGACAATCTCACCTTGTGAGCCAAAGTTTTCTTCTTTTAATAACGATTTAAACGCTTTGATCAGTGCTTCTTGTTTGTCTTGTGGTTGCATGTTGTCGTTTCTTTTATTCATCAAATATGAAGTAATTCTACACAATTCTGCATAGTTATGCAGTATTTGTTTGCATTTGTCGTCCAAATACCGTCACGTTACAGCTAAGTTTACAACTATGGTCGAAATTATACGCGAAATAAGCAGGATAAATTTGTTTTTAGTCGCTAATTTCATTATCTTTAGGGCCACAAATATTTCCTACCTCAAATTACGGAGAATTCCAATGAAAGTTGCTGTTTTAGGCGCAGCTGGCGGTATCGGCCAAGCATTGTCTTTATTATTAAAAACAAGTTTACCTGCAGGTTCTGAATTATCGTTATACGATGTTGCCCCTGTTGTTCCTGGTGTAGCGGTTGATCTTTCTCACATCCCAACTGACGTTAAAGTTGAAGGCTTTGGTGCAGACAGCTTGGACGCTGCATTAGTAGGTTGTGATATCGTTCTTATTCCAGCGGGTATGCCACGTAAGCCGGGCATGGACCGTGCGGACCTTTTCAACGTAAACGCAGGTATCATCAAAACATTAGCTGAAGGCATCGTTAAAAACTGCCCTAAAGCGTTAGTAGGTATCATCACTAACCCAGTAAATGGCACTGTGCCAATCGTTGCTGAAGTATTCAAAAAAGCGGGTACTTACGATGCTAGCCGTGTATTCGGTATTACGACTCTTGACGTGATCCGTTCTGAAGCGTTTGTAGCTGAGCTTAAAGGCTTAAGCGCAACTGACGTTAAAGTCCCTGTTATTGGTGGTCACTCTGGTACAACAATTCTGCCACTTCTTTCACAAGTTGAAGGCGTTACTTTCACTGATGAAGAAGTTGCAGCACTTACTCCACGTATCCAAAATGCAGGTACTGAAGTTGTTAACGCTAAAGCTGGTGGCGGTTCAGCAACACTTTCAATGGGTGCCGCAGCGGCTCGTTTTTGTATGTCTTTAGTGAAAGGCTTACAAGGTGAAGACGTGGTAGATTACGCATACGTTGCTGTTGAAAATGGTGATGCTGCTTACTTCGCACACCCAGTACGTTTAGGTAAGAACGGTGTTGAAGAAATTCTTTCTTACGGTGAGTTAAGTGCATTCGAAGAGCAAGCTAAGAACGACATGCTAGCGACACTTAACAAAGACATCCAAGAAGGTGTTGATTTCATCAACGGTTAATCTCGATTGATGCTAAGCGCTTCACATGCATGTTGAAGCGCTTAAAACAAAAAAGCCTGCAATTGCAGGCTTTTTTAATGGCTCGAATAAAGTATCGCTTAATGATCGCGGGCGACCGCAATCCGCGCTAAGCTTTCTAATGCTTGTTTGTATGGCGTGTCGGGTAAAAAAGCAATGCATGCAATGGCTTTATCAGCTTCTTGCTCTGCTTTTTGCATTGTAAACTCAAGGGCTTTGGTATCAGCGAGCGTCGCTAGAATGCTGTCTAAGTGATCCATACCATTGCCTAGCTCAATGGCTTCACGAACTAGTTTTACTTGCGCTGGTGTGCCTTTTTGTATCGCGTAAATAAGCGGTAAAGTTGGTTTACCTTCAGCTAAGTCATCACCAATATTTTTGCCAAGTTGCTGTGCATCAGCATTGTAATCAAGTACATCATCTACTAGTTGAAAAGCAGTTCCTAAATGCATGCCGTATAGGTTTAATGCGTCGAGGACTTTTTCGTCTTGCTCGGTAATGATAGCGGCAAGACCCGTTGCGGCTTCGAAAAGCTTGGCGGTTTTGCTGTAAATAACCTGCATATAGCTTTGTTCGGTGGTGTTAGGGTCATTACAGTTCATAAGCTGCAACACTTCACCTTCAGCAATGACATTGGTCGCATCAGCTAAAATTTGCATGATCGGCATTTTGCCAAGCCCAACCATAAGCTGGAATGAGCGAGTGTAAATAAAATCACCCACGAGCACACTGGCTGCATTGCCAAACTCTGCGTTTGCGGTAGGTGTACCTCGACGCAAATTAGACTCATCAACCACGTCATCATGCAGCAAAGTTGCTGTGTGAATAAACTCAATGATGGTTGCTAGGGTAATGTGATCTTTACCCTCATAGCCTAAAGCTTTAGCTGCTAAAATAGCCAACATGGGGCGAACACGCTTGCCACCACTGTTAACTATGTATAAACCAAGTTGATTAACCAACGCGACATCTGAGCGCATTTGGGCATGTATAAGTTGATTGACGTCATCCATTTCATTTTCGATTAACGCCTGGATAGCTTTTATATCCATTGATCTCCGAGCCAATTTTTATGGGTATACGAGGCTGATTGTACATCAAAAATTGCGCTTGCTCGATATTTTGTGATGATTCAATAAAAAAACACGTTAAAGTTTCTGTTTTCGGCTCAATTATAACGACTTAATTTTATCTGCTTGTTTAATAAGTGAACATTCTAGACTGATTTATTAGCTATATTTGTCTCGGTCATTTAATTGTCACAAGATCGCAAAAACCGCTTGGCAAGCGGTGTTTTTAGGATAAAATAAGGGAAAATATTGAATTGCCCTTAATGCAGCTATTTTTTATTCATTTTATCTAAAAAGAGGCTTGCTAGTTTTTGCGCATTAGCGTAAACTTCGCGCCCTATTGAAGAATATTTTAGTTGCGTCGATTTGAGGGCGCACAGACGGAGTTAATTATGTACGCGGTTTTCCAAAGTGGTGGTAAACAGCACCGTGTGACTGAAGGTCAAACAATTCGTCTTGAGAAATTAGACGTTGAAACTGGTGCAGCAGTTGAATTTGATTCAGTACTTTTAGTTGCTGATGGTGAGAAAATCGAGATCGGTGTACCGTTCGTAAACGGTGGTAAAGTGACAGCTGAGGTTGTTTCACACGGTCGCGGTGAGAAAGTGAAGATTGTTAAATTTAGACGTCGTAAGCATTCTCGTAAGCAAATGGGCCATCGTCAATGGTTCACTGAAGTTAAAATCACTGGCATTAGCGCTTAATTAGAGGTACTTAGAAATGGCACATAAAAAAGCAGCTGGTAGTACTCGTAACGGTCGCGATTCAGAAAGCAAACGCCTAGGTGTTAAGCGTTTTGGTGGCGAATCAGTTCTAGCGGGTAGCATCATTGTTCGTCAACGTGGTACTAAGTTCCACGCTGGTGCAAACGTAGGTATCGGTAAAGACCACACTATCTTCGCAAAAGCAGATGGTAAAGTTCAATTCGAACAGAAAGGTCCTTTAAACCGTAAATACGTAAATATCGTAGCTGAGTAATCATCTCGATATTTGAAAAACCCCGCCTTTGCGGGGTTTTTTGTTTTAAGGCACTCGATTATATAGCTAAGCATCTTCGGCACTGTACGAAGATGCTTAGCTATATAATTAGGTGTATAATACAGTTATTAACAAGCCAATCTTAAAGTGAGTAATCATGAAGTTTGTAGATGAAGTGGAAATTCGTTGTGACGCGGGTGATGGCGGCAGCGGTGTCGTATCTTTCCGACGTGAAAAATATGTGCCGGATGGCGGTCCTGATGGCGGCGATGGCGGCGATGGTGGCAGTGTCTATCTACAGGCCGATGAAAACTTAAATACCTTAATTGATTATCAGTTTGAGCGTTTTCATAAAGCAGAGCGTGGCACCAATGGTCACGGTCGCAATATGACCGGTAAGAAGGGCAATGATTTAGTCCTTAAAGTGCCTGTTGGAACCCGTATTACAGATGTTGATACTGAAGAGTCATTAGGTGATTTAACGATGCATGGCCAGAAACTGGTTGTTGCAAAAGGAGGCTTCCATGGCTTGGGGAATGCACGCTTTAAATCAAGTACGAACCGTGCTCCGCGCCAAAAAACATTAGGTACGCCTGGCGAAGTAAGAAATTTACGTTTAGAACTGATGTTACTTGCTGATGTTGGCTTACTGGGGTTACCTAATGCGGGCAAATCAACATTTATTCGCAGTGTATCTGCGGCTAAACCTAAAGTTGCTGACTATCCATTTACAACGCTTATTCCTAATTTAGGGGTTGTGCGTCCTGATGCTAATAAGTCATTTGTCATAGCCGATATTCCAGGATTAATCGAAGGTGCCTCTGATGGAGCGGGTCTTGGTATTCGCTTCTTAAAACACTTAGAGCGTTGTCGTGTGCTGTTACATATCATCGATATTATGCCTGTCGATGGCACTAACCCAGTGGACAATGCGTTTGCGATTGTTAATGAGCTTCATCAGTACAGCCCTAAACTTGCTGATAAGCCGCGTTGGTTAGTGTTTAATAAAATAGATTTGCTGCCAGAAGACGAAGCTGAAGCACTTTGCCAACAAATAGCTGAAGAGCTGGGTGAAGAAACCAATGTTTACCGAATTTCTGCCGCAAACAAGCAAAATACCCAAGCACTTTGTCACGATATCATGGCGTTGCTTGATAGTATGCCGAAAGAAAAATTCGCTGAAGAAGAGAAAGAAGAAGTTGAATTTAAATGGGATACATACCATCAAAAAGCAACGTCGAAAGATGACGACGACGATTGGGGTGATTGGGACGATGATGACTACGATGTTGAAGTTATCTACCAACGTTAAAGTTTAAAACGGAAAAGGAGCCTCGCGCTCCTTTTTTATTAATAAGAAAAAAGTATTAAAGGTGTAGTGTGAAAATTTCAATGATTGCTGCAATGGCAAATAATCGTATTATTGGTCAAGACAATCAAATGCCTTGGCATTTGCCTGCCGACTTACAGCACTTTAAACAGGTTACTATGGCTAAACCTGTGATTATGGGACGTAAAACCTTTGAGTCTATAGGTCGACCATTACCAGGGCGTCAAAACATAATTATTAGCCGTAATGCTGATTATAAAGCGGAAGGGATTGAGGTTGTAACGTCGCCAGATGCGGCGCTAGCCCTAGTAAAAGAGGCAGATGAAGTGATGATCATCGGTGGAGGAAATATTTATCAGCAGTTTCTTCCTCACGCAGAGCGACTTTATTTAACCTTCATTGATCTTGATGTAGAGGGAGATACGCAGTTCCCAGATTACGAAAGTGTTGCTAACTGGACAGTTGTCGAGCAGGAAGAGAAACTGCCAGATAACAACAATCCACACCCGTATACTTTTGTTACTTTGTATAAAAAACCTTAACAATATTGCGATAAAATGGTTTGATTGGTACAATAATAGTCAAGCTTGGTAAGCTAAAAGTATTACATAAGGGCAAAATATGATGAAGTTACCAAATATGTTATTAGCCGCAGCAGTTGTTACGGCTTCAGTTGCGTACACAGCACCTGTTAAAGCCGACGATCAACAGTTGGCGCTTTCACTTTGTGAGTACATTGCTGCAGATGATAAGAATCGTTTACGTGATAAACTAAAAAGTTCACGCGTAAAGATCCGTAATATCATCGACGCTTTTAAGTGCAATGACAACAACATGCTTCGTCATGCAATTGTGAGTGGTGCAAACGATACGGGTGAGTATATTGTTAAGCGTTTACCATCTTCTTCATTTGAAGACGGTGCAGACATCGCATGGGCTGAAGCCAATGGCTTTGGTGGCTCGCCAGTTGTTGCTGCTATTAAAGAGCGCGCAGGTCTTTAATAGTAAAGCCAAACAGATTTATAAAAACCGCACTCGTTGCGGTTTTTTTATGTCTGTGAATAATACCAATTCAAAATCATACTAATACCTATCTGCAATAATACTTACTCATTTTGAGTGATTACACCAGTCGCTAGCTGCGTTAAAAATGTCTGATTTACGACTGCATGGATGCCGGAGGGAGAGCAATGCAGGAGCAATTGCCGAGAACAACTAAATAACGAAATTTTTGTCTTGTTATCAACGCGGTTTTATTGCCTCAAAATAGACCTCTTAATTAAGCACAGTGGTATGAATGGGGATCATTGAATGAGCTGAAGGGGGAATAAAAAAACCGTGTTTGCAATGCTAAACACGGTTTTTCTATTTAGGTATAGCGAAGGCTATTTAAACTTTAAAGGCATCCACCGACAGTCGTAACTCTTCAGCTAATTTAGCGACTTCTGAGCTTGAAATGTTCGTCTGGTTAGCCCCTTCAGCTGTTTGTTCAGCAATAGCAACGATTGACTCTAAGCGCTCACTGATCTCTTGCGAGACTTGTTGTTGTTCGTGCGCAGCTGTCGATATTTCTTCACTTACGTTATGTGCTTGGGCAACAGCTGCGGTGATTGAGTCAAGTGCAGTGTTGGCTTGGTCTGATTGCTCAACACATGATTCAGCTTGTTGCTTACCTTTAGACATTGCGGCAACAGCGGCTTCAGCACCAATTTGCAGTGATTCAATCATGGCTTGGATTTCCTGCGTAGACTCTTGAGTTTTGCTCGCAAGAGAGCGTACTTCGTCTGCGACAACAGCAAAGCCACGGCCTTGTTCACCTGCGCGTGCTGCCTCAATAGCGGCATTAAGTGCAAGAAGGTTTGTTTGCTCTGCAATGCCACGTATCACATCTAAGATACCGCCAATTGATGCACTGTCTTTATGCAGCTTATTAATGACTTGAGACGCGTCATCGACTTCACGAGCAAGCTGTTCAATCGTCGCTTTGTTTTGCGATGAGATACCCTTAACACGCTCGGCTTCTTTATCTGCGTTTTTAATTTCACTCAGCGCTTGTTGAGCACTGCTGCTAACCGCTTGAGAGGTACTGCTCATTTCTGTCGTCGCCGTTGCTGCTTGTTCTACTTGTGCTTGCTGGTTACGAATGGCTTGGCTTGACTCTTCGGTAATCGCCGATGTTTCCTCAGACGCAGCGGCAAGTTGCGTAGAACGAGAAATAATACCTTGGATTAGCGTACGTAAGCTTTCTATTAATGTATTACAGCTACGTGAAAGCTCACCAAATTCATCTTTTGCAGTGTCATCTAAACGTTGTGTCATATCACCACTGGCAACGATATCTAGAATACGGTTTACTTCAGAAAGTGGCTTAGTGATACGGTTTACAGTCATGGCTGCAACAACGATTGCAATGAGCGTTGCAATAATCATAGCGACCCAAGTCCAAAGCGTAGCCGTTGTTACGTTACCACTGACGTCTTGCTGTAAATCAAAGGCAAGCACTGTGGCATGATCAACGAGTTCACGCAGTTGTGTTAATGCTTCTGTTGTCGAGTTTTCGGCATTAGCAAGCTCCGCTTCAGTTTGAGCAATGGCATCAATTAAACGTTTTTTGTTGGCCGATAAACTATTTGAACCTTTTACATTGTTGGCAAGTGTTTCAAAGTAGCCGTTTAAATCATTGTATAGGCTTGCATTCGACTCAATAACAGCGGGGCGAATTAAGCTTAAGCTGCGCTCAATTTCTTCAAGGTAATATATTTGCTCTTTTTTAATGATTTCTAGCGTATTCAGTGTTTTCACTGTGAGCATATCAGTGCTGTTAGTCACTAATGATTGAAAATGATTTTCTAAGTTATTTGCCGCTTGATAAGCACGTGAGTGATTCTCTTCTAAGCCATCAATATCAATAATATCGAGTACCACAGAGTTTGCATCTTCAGCGCTAAGCTCAATACTTTCAAGTTGAGTACTGAGAGTTTTGTTAAGTTCAAGCTGCGTTTTTTTATCTTTAAACAGGTTATCAACCGATTTAGCAAAACGTTTATAGGTTTGTTCTACTTGTTGACTACTTTGTTTTAGTTTTGGGTCATCACTAACCACGTTTTGTAAATCTTGATAAGAATTATCATAACGTTTTTTCTGTTCATTAAAGCTGCTACGTGTCGCTGCTAGCTCATCTTGTGATGCTGTGTAAAAGCTCGCTTGTGCGGATTTACTCATTAAGATGAATTCGACCTGTAGCTCATAGCTTTTATCGAGAGCAGGGAGTGACAGCTGATTAACTCGCTGTGTAGATTGATCAATATTGGTAATTCTGATCAATGAGTTACCACCAATAAATAGCAAGAGTAGGGTAATGACAATAAAGCCGCCCCAAATACGCTGTCTAACGGTCAAGTTCATATGTAATTCCACTAATAGTACTAATCAGTATTTATCGGCAGGGTTGCTGATAAGTTAAGTATTTAAATTAAATTGGCTTTTATTTAAATTTACTTTAATTGATATAAATCTAACAGATGTTCAGTTATTTTTCAGTTAATTTAGATAAAAGAGTGAGAACTTTCGACAAAACGCTCTTTTTTACTGAGTTCCATGAGAGTCATTTCTCCTCCCCACACACAGCCTGTATCAAGGCCATGTATATTTGCTCGTTGGGTTTTTCCTTCAATTGCCGCCCAGTGACCAAAAACAATCTGCTGCGTTAATTGCGTTATATTCGGGTGTTCAAACCACGGTATTGTTGAGCTATTTGCACTGGTACTGGTTTTGTTTGTGAGGTCTAAATGGGCCTCTTTGTCTACAAAACGCATGCGTGTGAAGTAATTTACAATGTAGCGAAACTTAGCTTCATTACTGAGTGTTGACTGCCATTTAGGCGGATGAGTATCGTACATATGGCTAAAAAAATGTCGAGCATCAGCACCTTGATAGCAATTCTTTGCAAAGCGAGCGCGTTTCAATGCTTTCTTAATCGACCAATTGGGGTTTAAACCGGCATGACTTATGAACATGTCATACTTTTCAAGCCATAGAGCAAGTGGTTGTTGCTGTAAAAATTGAATATAGTCAGTGAGTTTAGAGCTGCTAAAAACAGCACTGAGCTTATCTTTTGGGTTGTGTGGTTTATTTAAATGATAACACGCGATCATGTGCAGGTCATGATTGCCAAGCGTAATGCTGACACTGCCTTGCATTGCATAGAGTCGCTCAAGGCACCCAAGGGAATCTGGGCCTCGAGCAACTATGTCACCAACTAGGTATAGGTGGTCTTTGCTAGGATTAAAATTAACGCGCTTGAGTAGTGCGTCAAATTCACTGTAGCACCCTTGCAAATCCCCTATCGCGTAGTCAGCCATCGATACTTAATGCAGTATGTTAGGGCGTGCTAGACGAAACACGTCTATCGGGGCTTCAAATTCAGTGCCGAATTCGTTACGCATGGTGTAATAACCTTGCATTGTCCCTACAGGGGTGTCGAGCACTGCGCCGCTGGTGTATTTATAACTTTCACCTGGGGCAATAGTGGGGGTTTCACCAACGACACCTTCGCCTTGAACTTCGACTTCCTTGCCATTGGCATCGGTAATTAACCAGTAGCGACTTAATAGCTTAGCACTGCACAAACTATGATTTTTAATCGTGATAGAGTAAGCAAAAACGTATTTATCTTGTTCAGGCTCCGATTGACCTTCAACGTAGAAGGTCTCAACAGAGACCTTAATTGGCGAACCTAAATTACTGCTTGTTGTCATAAATCCAATTAGCTATATCAATAAATTGTTGTAAAGACAGACTTTCTGCACGAAGTGTAATATCAATACCAATGCCTGTAAGTTCTTCAGCAGTCAGTAGGTTTGATAAACTGTTGCGCAGTGTTTTACGACGTTGGTTAAACGCTTCTAAGCACACAGTGTTTAAAAGCTTGGTACTTTTAGCTGTACGTTGCTCAGGCTTCTTAGGGATCAAGCGAATGACCGCTGAATCAACTTTAGGTGCAGGTTTAAAGCACTCTGGGGGCACATCAATCACTGGCATTGCATGGCAGTAATACTGTGTCATGACAGTTAAGCGGCCAAATGCTTTGCTACCAGGGCTTGCTACCATGCGCTTAACAACCTCTTTTTGAAGCATAAAGTGCATATGCTCAACGTTGTCAGCAAATTCAAATAAATGAAACAGCAGAGGAGTCGAAACATTGTATGGCAAGTTACCAAAAATCTTTAGTTTTTCGTCTTCTTTAATCAGGGTGCTAAAATCAAACTTCATTGCATCACCTTGATGCACTGTTAGTTTTGGCCCTAAAAAAGGATGACTTACTAAACGCTCTGCTAAGTCTTTATCTAGCTCAACAACAGTTAGATGGCCACTTAAGTCTGCAACGGGTTCGGTGATAGCACCAAGACCAGGGCCGATTTCTACTAAATTGTCTTCGGGTTTAGGATCGATAGCCGTCACAATTTTATCGATGATCATGTCATCATTTAAAAAGTTTTGGCCAAAACGCTTTCTGGCGCGGTGTCCTAAATGTACTTTATCAGTCATTAATTTTGTGCTTTTTCATGGGCGAGCTTAATTGCTTCGCGGATCGCTAATTCAAAACTACCCACATCGGCGGTTCCTGTACCGGCTAAATCAAGTGCCGTACCGTGATCCACTGATGTGCGAATAAATGGCAAGCCAAGGGTGATGTTCACCGAGTTGCCGAAACCTTTGTATTTTAGCACAGGTAATCCCTGATCGTGATACATAGCAAGCACGGCGTCGGCCTGTGACAGGTATTTATCTTGAAATAATGTATCAGCGGGCAGCGGACCAATTAAATTCATACCCTGATTATTTAATAATTCGAGGGTGGGGGCTATCGTATCTATTTCTTCGCGGCCTAAATGACCATCTTCACCAGCATGTGGGTTTAAACCACACACCAAAATACGGGGTTTTTCGATACCAAATTTAGTCTGTAGATCGTGGTTTAAAATCGTTGCCACTTTGCTTAGGCGCTCAACGGTGATAGCACGTGACACATAAGCTAATGGAATATGCGTAGTGACAAGGGCAACACGTAATCCCTCGGTTGCAAGCAGCATCACTACATCTGCTGTATTAGATTGCTGCGCAAAGTACTCGGTATGACCGCTAAACGAAATACCCGCTTTGTTGATAATGCCTTTGTGTACAGGGCCTGTGACTACTGCCGCAAAGGTGCCATCCATATTTTTTTCACTGGCGATACGAAGCGTATCTAACACATATTGACCGTTTGCATCATTTAAGACACCCACTTCAACTTCTTCAGCTAGGTCAACCTGATGCAAATAGACACTGCCTGCCGGTGCAATTGCTGGAGCTTGGTCTTCATCAAATTTGATCAGGTCGATGTTTAAACCAAGCTGTTTGGCGCGTTGTTTTAATAACGCACCATCAGCAATTACGACAAGTTGGGCATCCCACGCGTGTTGCGCTAACTTAATTAATAAATCAGGGCCTATACCTGCGGGTTCACCTGGGGTGATTGCTACTCTTATTGTCATAATGATTATTCTACAGGGAAGATATCAACATGAGCTTGCTCACGCATTTCTTGCTGCCAGTTGAAGCTTTCTTCTTTAAACTTACGATTAAACAGCAGTTGATGCGCACGGTTACGTTTAGCAAGTTCAGTCTTATCTGCGACACGTTTATCAAGCAACTGCACAATATGCCAGCCAAATTGCGTTCTGAATGGCTCACTGATCTCGTTTTTATCAAGTGACAACAAGGTGTTTTTGAACTCAGGCACATAGGTGCTTGGGTCTGTCCAATCGTATTCGCCGCCTTTTAGCGCAGAACCTGGATCTTCAGAGTACTCTTTTGCAAGTTCAGCAAAGTCGGCGTTACCTTCACGCAAGTCTTTCGCAAAGCCTTTAAGCATCTCGCGCGCTTTTTCTTCGCTTAAAATGATAGACGGTTTAATAAGGATGTGACGAGAGCGAACTTCTGTGGTTTCAACTACTTGGCGACCACGTACATCTTGTACTTTAATAATGTGGAAACCTGCGCCTGAGCGAAGTGGACCAACGATATCGTCTTTTTTCTGACCTTTTACAGCCTCTGCAAAGAGTGAAGGCATTTCATTGATACCCATCCAGCCTAACTGACCACCTTCAAGCGCTTTTGAGCCACTTGATGATGAAATTGCAATGCGCTTGAACTCTTTACCTTCTTTTAAAAATTCAATGACTTTGTCAGCACGTGTTTTAGCGCTGGCAATTTCATCGGGTGTTGCATCACTTGGAATATCAATCAAGATGTGGCCGATATTGTACTCTTCGGCATTTTTACCTTGTGTTTCCATTATTTTTAAAAGGTTATCAATTTCTTGTGGGCTGATGTAAATACGGCGATCGACGTTAGCACGTGTAACTTGCTGGGTGGTGATCTCTTTACGTATTTCTTCGCGGTAAGCGGGAAAACTTTCACCAGCCGCTTCAATCGTGCGACGCAAATCAGCAATCGTGCCACCTTGCTCGCGCGCCATGTTTTCTAGCGTTTGGTCAAGCTGTGAATCCGAAATCTCAAGGCCCATACGCTCTGCAAGTTGCATCATAAGAGTTTGGCTTACAAGTCGTTCAATCGCTTGAATGCGCAACGTATCATCCGATGGGAGCTCTTGGCCTTGCTCGGCTGCTTGTGCTTTTACGCGATTAATAATTGTGTCGACTTCGCTTTGTAAGATAACACCTTGGTTAACGATGCCGACGACTTTGTCTATTTCGACAGGTTTTGCGAAAACGCTTTGGCATAAGCCAACTGTTAATAATGCTGATGCAAATAATTTTTTTAAATTCATACTTTTTCTAATACTCTTGCTAATAGTACTGCGGTACTAGTTATTAAGAAAATACGGTCTACGATAGCCAAAAATACCTTGTTGTAATAATTTTTGTGCATCATAACGGCTTTTACTACCAAGTCCTTTTAACACGATATTGAAGCCAATACTGGTATCAAAAGTGGCTTGCTCTTGGCCAATCGCTTGATTCAAATCGGTTTCGATTTGACGACGGCCAGTGATTTGAAACGCCCAGCAGCACGATTCATACTGCAGGCCGCTGAAAACCTCAATGCTACGACCACTTTCTAAATCGCGGTGATAGCTGCCAACAAACTGCCAATCATGTGTTAGCGGAATGCTGGTAAATAGACCAACTTGCTCGATTGTATTGCCTGAGACATCATTTGCATAGCGATGGTTCAATTGTACGAGCTGTTTATCGTCACCTTTATAATCTAAAGTGATATTTGACTGGATTATTTCTTTACCATCGGTGTCATATTGAATCCCCCCAGATAAATACCAGCGACGGTGCCAATGTAACATGGTTTGCGCGGCAAACAAGGCATTGTAGTTTGTATCAGACTGAATCCCTTGCGAAGTCGGTTTGGCATCATCGCTTAAATAAAAGATTTGCCCAGCACTGAAATTAAACACTTCTTCATTGTCGCTGCTAAATAAGCGCGTTGTTGCACCTAAAGTAAATTGGTTTGCGGTTGCTATGCGGTCGATGCTCGAAAAGCGACGATCTCTAAACAAACCAAAAAAGTCATCTTGTAACTTGGTGGTATCGTAAAGGCCAATATTCGACTGGTCTTTATTGGGTGTATACAAATACTGAATTTGAGGTTCTAACGTTTGAATGCCTTCTTTGAAGAAAAAAGCGGTTTCACGTTCAAAGTTTAGTTGGCTGTATAAACGTACTTTTGGCAGTGTACGTGTGACTTTTTCTTCAAAGTCAGTGCCTGTTAGATCACCGTGTTGATTATAAGTGGTGTGTAATAGGCTTACTTCAGATAAAAAAGACCACGCATACTCTTGATACCCCAAACTGGCTTTTGGTTCAATGTGAAGGCGGCTTGCTTCATCAATCACTGCATTGTTATTGGTAAAGTAGCTAAGTTCACCGTCGAGTGTTAAATCGACACCATAAAAGTCGTATGGGTTAGTTTGTGAAAAACTAATTTGTGGTAATGCTGCATAAGATTCACGGTGATCACCGAGCACTTCAAAGCTTTGAAGTTTGATGTCGGTACGCCACGTATCACCTAAATGCGTTAGTGAGCCTGTACGATATAACTGGGTATCTGTGCGAGTGGCATAACTCGAGTTTAAATCGGTTAAGTAGTTATCATCACTCACATTGGTAATATCAATGTTGCCACGCCAGTTCTCACCAAAATAACTTTGCTGTTGCCAGTGAAATAAATAGCGCGAGTCAACACTTGGCTCTTCGTCGTCTTTATCAAGGTACTCTACAGCGATTAAACCGTTATTTTGTTCTGTTAAATAACGAAACTCACCAATCATTTGTAAGCCACGCTTAGACATATAGCGTGGCGTAATTGTTGCGTCGTAATTTGGCGCTATATTCCAATAATACGGCGTGATAGTTTCAAGACCGTAGCGACCAGAGCTTGAGAAATTAGGTGTTAATAACCCTGACTTACGGCGGTCATCTAATGGAAAAGTGAAATAAGGGATATACAACACGGGCGTATCGAATACGCGTAATACGGTATTGTGAGTTTCACCCCAGCCATCTTCACTCGATAAATCAATTTCATCTGCTTCAATTGCCCATACCGGTGTTTCGCCCGGACAGGTAGTAAAGCTTGCGTTCATGAGGTTTAGGCCAGACTCATTGACTGTCAGTTTTTCTGCGCCACCATGACCGAGCTGGTCGGTGAGCTTATAGTCAGCGCCAAGTAGGCTTAATTCAGAGTTATTTAAATCTGCGTTGAGCCCAGAGCTATTAATTTGGCTAACTTTATCGCGATAAACGATAGGGCCGGTTGCATTAAGTAGACCACGTTGTTTGTCAATCAGTGCACTTTGTGCGGACAAATTCATCGTTAGGGTGTTAATATCTACATTACCGGTAAATTCTGCGCTTTGGGTACCCAATAGTTCAATATCATCGGATTTGATATCGATCATATTAAGTTCAAGGCCAGGGAGCGGTTGCCAAGCTCTGGTTTGCATTGAAGTGCCACAAAAGTTGTGTGCCAGTTCAGTTTCGGCGAACGATGGTGCGCTAAGTACGCTTAGCATCATTATGCCCCAGGTTTTGCTCATTTAATGACCTTAATGCTCTTTGGTTGGATATAAGCTAGACATAATAAAGGAAAACAATGGCAAATACAGTAATTGACTTAGTGAAAAATAGATATCTTACTAAATGAATCGTTATAAAAGTTTACAGCAGTTTTTAAATCCTCATTTTAAGGAGGATGAATATCAATTAGCAGCCATCACTGGCGATGCGAGTTTTCGTCGGTATTTTCGTATTAATACCGCAGAACAAAGCTTCATTGTGATGGATTCTGATCCTGATAAATTAGATAACACGCCCTATATTGAACTAAACAAAGTGTTCTCTAAACATGGTTTTAAATTACCAAAAATTCTTCAGGCTGATGAAAAGCAAGGCTTCTTTTTACTGAGTGATTTAGGCAATACACATTTAGCTGACTTACTTGGCGATGAAGACCGCACGCTACATTATAAGCATCTCATAAAGCTCAGTGCACAATGGGCGCAAACACCGCCTGCTCAATATATGAAAGTGTTTGATGATGACTTTTTGCAATTTGAATTGAGCATTTTTAGCGAATGGCTTGCCGATGCGTTTATTGATTGTTCGTTGTCGGATGAGCAAACACAGATGTGGCAAGATGCCTGTCAACTGCTGGTCAATAATGCGCTGGCGCAACCTATAGTGACCGTACACCGTGATTTTCATAGTAGAAATATTATGCGTACAGGACAGCAGTGGGCGATTATTGACTACCAAGATGCAGTGCAAGGGCCAGTGTGTTATGACTTAGTGTCGTTACTTCGAGATTGCTACTTTCAACTTCCTGAACATGAACTCGACTATTTACTGCATTTTGCCTATGACGAATTTACCAAGCAGCAGTTAATTCACGGAATTACGTTTGAGGTGTTCAAACGGTGGTTTGATTTAACAGGAATACAGCGTCACTTGAAAGCGGCCGGTATTTTTTGTCGTTTAAAATTACGCGATGGAAAATCTGGCTATTTAAATAATGTGCTGCCAACGCTTCAGTATATTAGTAATGTAAGTAAAGATTACCCAGAGTTAAGTGCACTCAGTGAGTGGATTGAACACACTATCATTGTGCAGACTAAAAAGCGGTTAGACAAAGAGATTAAATGAAAGCAATGATTTTAGCGGCAGGCCGTGGAAAACGCATGATGCCGTTGACTAGTACGCTGCCTAAACCGATGTTAAAAGTGGCAGGTAAACCATTATTAGCACACCACATTATTAACTTACGCCAAGCAGGCATTGTTGATATTGTCATAAACCTTGCATGGCAAGGAGATAAAATAAAGCAGTACTTTGGCAATGGCGAAGCGTTTGGCGTCACCATACAGTACAGCCAAGAGTGCGAAGGTGGGCTTGAAACAGCCGGTGGCATACTTCACGCTTTGCCCTTGCTTGGCGAGCACTTTGTGGTGATTAACGGGGATGTATTTACTGATTACGATATGACGTCACTCACACAACTGCATTTAGAACCCGGCGAAGCGCACCTTGTTTTGGTTGAAAACCCAGCCCACAATCCTGACGGTGATTTTGCGTTACGCCATTTAGGTCCCGATAGTCAAAAGTACACGTTTTCAGGTATTAGCCGTTTTCATGCTGACTTTTTTAAAGGCCTAACACCGGGTGTGCTTGCACTAGGGCCTATCCTGCGTGAGAAGCTGGCAGAGTATCAAGTATCCACTGAGCTGTACCTTGGTCAGTGGGACGACATAGGCACACCAGCCAGACTCGACGAACTAAACCAGCGCTTAGCTGTAAAATAACAACGAGGGTTTATCATTATGTGGGGAAAAGTACTGGGATTCTGTTTTGGCTTTATGTTTGGCCGGTTTGTTGGCGCTTTGCTGGGGTTGTACCTTGGTCACATGTTTGATCGCAGCTTAAAACAAGACTTTGATAAAGCGGGCGGTTTCTCCGGCCTGTTTAAAGGTGATGATATTAATGAACGTCAAGCGCTGTTTTTTTCAAGCTGCTTTGCGGTTATGGGTCATATTGCCAAATCAAATGGTCGAGTCAGTGAAACGCACATTAAAGCTGCGAGTGTCTTTATGAATGAAATGGGCTTGTCGGGTGATGAGCGCCGTGAAGCACAAGATGCATTTCGAAGCGGTAAAGAAGCCGATTTTTCACTAAAAGAAACGGTTCATGATTTTAAAGAACGTTTTGCCCGTCGTCATGACTTGCTGCAATTGTTTCTAGAAATTCAAATTCAAATGGCATTCTCTGATGGTCATCTTGCAGAACAAGAAAAACAATTATTGCACGAGGTGAGTAAACAGTTAGGAATTTCGCGCACACAATTTTCATTCTTACTAAAACGTTACCAAGCTGAATTTGCATTTCGTCAGCAGCAACAGCGCTTTTATGAGCAACAAAACCAACAACACAGTACTCATAATGAGCAACATGGTCATCGAGTCCCGCCAAACAATAGCATGAACCGTGCTCAGGCACTTGCGTTACTTGGCTTAAGTAAGGATGCGTCTGCGCGTGATATTAAAGTAGCTTATCGTAAGCTCATGGCACAGCATCACCCTGATAAGCTGGTATCGCAAGGGCTACCTAAGCACATGATGGAAGTCGCGGTGAAGAAAAGCCAAGATATTCAAGCCGCTTATGAATATTTAAAGAAGGCGGCGTAAAAAGCCGTCGACTTCTTTGAGCAACCGCTCGTGTTGCTCAGGTTCTGTGGGGGTTCCGAACAATTCTCGTTGTCGATAATCATATTTAGCGTTGCGCCTAACCCAGCGTTTTCTATCGTTGACGCTTTGAAGTGTGTCTGGGTTACCTTCACTGTAGAAAATATCTAATAGTGGTGGGCTAATGGTCGACAACGTGGCATTGAGATGCTGGTTTCGAATACTGTTTGGAAGGTAGCTTCCTAAACTAATAAAGGCATTCAACTCGTTATTGGGAAAGCTTGCATAGTGCTCAATAAGTAGCCCAGCACTGGCACCCTGTGCCAGTACTATAATGTTGCCACCTTCATCCATCGCGCTGTTATACAAAGCATTGAATCTAGCAATTAACTTTAGTTTGTAATCATCAAGTATCGCTTCACTTATGTTTGGCTTCGCTGAGACAAAGTGAGGCGCTTGTTGTGTTTGGGCTGGTGGAGCTGAGTCAGCTTGCTGATTATTTTGCGTTGTTGACTCAGTTTCAGAGTTATCAGTGGGCTCTGGCATCGCCATATCGGCAGGGTGCCAGTCAATATCAGGCATAGTCATAGCGAGTGTCGCATAGCCAATATCATTTAATTGCTTACGTAAAAAGTTGATCCCCGCATTATTGGTAGGCACGTCTTGCCAGTCTGGAATAATTAACACGATGCCACGTTGTGTTGGCGCCATAGATTGACGATATAAACTAATGAACTCATCGTCACCGGCCAGTAAAGTACGCACTTCATCGCTGGGTAAAAAACGTTGAATATCGTTTGTAACGAGGCTTGACCAAGGCGAAGGTTTAATAAAATCAGCCCCATTCACTGTGCTAACTAGCGCAAAACTGGCTGCGAAAAGTAACGTCTGTAAAGGGGATAAAGTCATGCCGATATCACTTAATTAAGGTCTAGGTATGTATCGGCAAGTCGGCGTAAATATTTAGTTTAAAATTCTGGAGCAGCTTCAAACACCATTTTTTCATCACTGGCAGGGTGAGTTAAACTCAGCATTTCTGCATGAAGTTGCAAACGAGGAGCCAGCGCTAATGCTTCTGAGTGGGCATACAGTCTATCCCCTAAAATTGGGTGACCTAAAGACAGCATGTGCACACGTAGTTGGTGAGAGCGCCCTGTAATTGGGGTCAGCTCAACGCGCGTTGCCTGAGCTTCATGCTCAAGTACTTTAAAGTGTGTTAATGAAGGCTTGCCTTTGTCGTGATCAACCATTTGTTTAGGGCGGTTCGGCCAATCACAAATAAGCGGTAAATCGACGGAACCTGTTTGCTGTTCAAGCTTTCCAAATACACGCGCAACATAGCGTTTGGCGGTTTTTCTATCTTGAAACTGAATACTCAGATTGCGATGTGCTTCTTTATGCATCGCTAAACAAATAATCCCTGAGGTTGCCATATCTAAGCGATGAACAATTTTAGCGTTAGGAAATACGCGGTTAACGCGTGCAATAAGGCAATCGGCATGTTTTGGGTCCTTACCCGGCACCGTAAGTAAACCACTTGGTTTATTGACGATCAGTAAATCATCATCTTGATAAACAATGCTCAAATAGGGGGTCATTGGGGGATTATAATTGAGTAACACAGCCAGCCTCGATGATATGCAAGGGCGTTATTTTAAAGGAGTATCAATGCTTACACAATGCTAGGAGTGGTTTTGAATTGTTATCCGATATACAGTTGCTTACTTAGCGAATTTGCAAAACAGGAGTCATTGAATGTTTTTTTTGGGCCGTATTCGCAGTAAGCCTTGCACACGATGCGGATTACACGTTAACGACCGCGAACCTGAGTGTTGGCACTGCAAAGACCTTACTGACTTACAAGCTGTGTATTTAAAAAAAGCTTACACAGAAGATGTCATTAAGAAAAATAAAGGCTTAGCCGCTCTCTTTTGCAAATTAGCCGCCGTCGCGTTGGTGATAAGCCTCGCTGCGTTTTTAATATAAAAAACGCGATGTGGGATGACATCGCGTTGCTTATTTATACGTTTTACGTCACTCGCTCTAGTGCGACACAACAATCAAACGAATCGCATCTAATTTAACTTGGGCTTTTTCAATATAGGTCGTCAGGTCACTGCGTTGTTTATCAAAGAAGCTAAGCTCTTCATCACGAATATTCGGATTAATTTGTTTAAGCGCGGTTAAACGGGCTTGCTCTTCACCTAATGCGGTATGCATTTTTTCTAATGACTCAACACGCAATGCGTCGAGTTTTGTTTGGGCTAACCCCTGAGCGCTGGTGATCATTGGGTGAATGGCACTTTGTAGCGCACTGGCTAACTTGCTTGCCGTTTGACGACCAACCGCAGAAAGCTGTTGGTTAAAGGCATCAAAGGCAACATTATCGGCTAAGTTATTGCTGCTTTTATCAAGTAAAACTCGAATAGGAGTCGGCGGTAAGAAACGACCTACCTGTAATGACTTCGGTGCCATGGCTTCTGCAATGAAGATAAGCTCAACAAAAAATGTACCCGCAGGGAGTTTTTTGTTTTTCAGCAGGGCAACCGATGCTGTACCAAAGTCATCATCGCAAATCATGTCTAAACTGCCTTGCACCATCGGGTGATCCCAGCTGATAAAATGCGCATCTTCTTGCGATAGTGCAGTTGCACGGTCAAAGGTCACGGTAATACCGTCATCTTTTAAGCAAGGGAAAGAGGGATTCAACATATGCTCGGTTGGTTTTAAGATAATGGTATTTTCACCTTTATCTTCTTGGCTTACACCAAAAGTGTCGAACACATTGATCATGTAACTTGGCAATGTAAACTGGTCATCTAGCTCTTCGATATCAGCGACTAAGCTTTCAGCACGGCCTTGACCACTTGAGTGCAGCTCTAATAAACGGTCACGACCACTTTCCATTTGTTTGCGCAGTTTTGCATTTTGGCTAGCAACTTGTTCGAGTAGTGGGTCTAGCTCTTCTTCATCACAATTATGTGTACCAATGAATTCAAGCAGCTCTTCACCGAATTCTTTATACAACATTTGCCCTGTGGTTGATGTTGTTTCAAACGCATCTAGGCCTTCGTTATACCAGCGTAGCAAGACTTCTTGTGCTGTATTTTCAAAGTAAGGCACATGAATGTTTACATCTTGCGTTTGACCAATACGGTCAAGGCGACCAATACGTTGCTCTAACAAATCAGGGTTCAAAGGTAAATCAAAGAGCACTAAATGATGTGAGAACTGGAAGTTACGGCCTTCTGAACCAATCTCTGAACACAGAAGGATTTGTGCGCTGTCGTATTCATCAGCAAAAAATGCCGCAGCACGGTCACGCTCAACAATCGACATACCTTCATGGAACACAGATGCTTTAATGGCTTCGCGCTCTCGTAAAATTTGTTCAAGGCTAATCGCTGTTTCAGCTTTAGCACAAATTAGCAGGACTTTTTCGTGTTTTAGTGTTTTTAATGTTTCGATTAACCAGTCAACGCGTGGGTCGAAGGCGCCCCAACTGGCGTTTTCACCTTCAAATTCTTGAAATATTTTTTCTGGGAATAACGCGCGCAGGGCGCTTAGTTCAGCACTTTGAATGCCGCCTATATTCCCTAAGACCGACATTGCGGTTTTATATTGCTTTGGCATCGCCATTGGGTAAGCGTGGAGTTTACGGCTTGGGTAACCATCAATACCGCTGCGACTATTTCTGAACAAAATACGGCCCGTACCATGGCGGTCCAGTAGCATTGATAAAATTTCATTACGCGCGGTTTCATCACCTTGCTCAGCTTTAGCAAGCACCTCAGTGATATCGGTTTCTTTTAATAAGGCTTTTAATGTCTCGCGAGCCGTGTCATCTAAGCGTTGCTCACTGAGTAGTTGATTAGCAGCTTCTGCGACATCTTTGTAGTTACTTTCTTCTTCAACAAAAGCATCGTAATCATAAAAACGATCAGGGTCGAGTAATTGCAAACGCGCAAAGTGGCTGCGGTGGCCTAATTGATCGGGTGTTGCTGTCAGTAAAATAAGGCCCGGAATATCTTGGCTAAGCTCAGCCATGCGTTGATATTCTGTGCTTGGTTTACCATTTGTAATACTCAAATGGTGCGCTTCATCAACCACGAGTAAATCCCAATCGGCTAATGTTGCTTGTTCAAACCAGCGTTTTTTCTTGCTTAAAAATTCAAGGCTAGTAAGTACTAACTGTTCTGTTTCGAATACATTCGGTGAGTCTGCGAATGCTTCATCACAACGTTCCTCATCAAAAATAGAGAAACGTAAATTAAAGCGACGAAGCATCTCAACGAGCCATTGGTGTTGCAGGTTTTCAGGCACCACAATTAATACGCGGCTAGCTCGGCCACTAATGATTTGTTGATGTAAAATCATCCCCGCTTCAATGGTTTTACCAAGGCCCACTTCATCTGACAATAAAACACGCGGCGCGAAACGTTTACCCACTTCTTGTGCAATATAAAGCTGGTGAGGTATTAGGTTGGCACGTTGACCAATTAAGCCTTTTAAAGGTGATTGCTGACGCTCGAACTGGTGCTGCCAAGTTTGATAGCGAAGGGTGTAACGATCAAAACGGTCTACTTGGCCTGCAAATAAGCGGTCTTGCGGTTTATTAAATTTAATAAAGTGATCTAAAAAGGTCTCTTTTAACTGAACTTTTTCACCGTTATCAACGCGTGTACCGTGGTAGCATAAAAGCTCACCTTGTTCTTCAACTGACTCTACTTCAAGTTCCCACTCTTCAACGCTGCGAATAACATCGCCTGGATTAAATGCGACACGAGTAACAGGTGCTTCTGTTAAAGAATAAACTCTGTTTTCACCACTGGCTGGAAATAAAATGCTGACCTGACGGCCTTCAAGGGCAACTACGGTGCCTAATCCTAAATCTGACTCAGTATCACTGATCCAACGCTGACCTAAGGAAAAATTCATGTATGTCTCGTCTATGAAGAAAAAGGCGGCTATGTTACCTGTAACATCAGGCTACTTCAAGGCAGTAAACTCGCCGCACACAATTAAATTTAGTCAACCTTTTTAAGTCAATATTACAGGTAAATTTTGTATGTATTTTAACCACTTAAATAATTGTAATTTTGGCTGTCATAAAAAGGACTTTTGCTGCAAATAGACTAAACTGAGTATATACCTAACAAATAAATAACCGCTTTAATCGCTGCTTGTTTAGTTAATTGGGTATAGCATAAAAATCATAAAACGTAAGGAAAGTGCTATGGAAAAAGCTTCGAACCTTGATAGTAAAATGTATGTGCTCGATACCAATGTCTTACTCCACGAACCCCTCGCTTATTTATCTTTTCAAGAACACGATGTTGTTGTCCCGATGACCGTATTAGAAGAGCTCGATCATATAAAGGATAGAAAACATGATGTTAGCCGTGATGCCCGTGTTGCAATTCGTGGTTTGGATGAAATACTCAAAGACGCCTCACCAGAGCAAATGTTGCAAGGTGTCGCGTTGCCAAGTAATAAAAAGGCGAAAACAGAGTCTCGCGGTCGTTTAATTATTGTCAATGACCATTTATTTGCCGATAGCATTTCAGGGTTACCAGGCAATGAAAATGATCACCGCATAATTAACTGCGCGGTACATTTACAAAAACAGCACAGTGATAGCAAAGTTGTGTTAGTTACCAAAGACATCAACATGCGCCTTAAAGCGAAAGGAGCAGGGTTGAAGTTTGTTGAAGACTATCGCACAGATCAATTAATTGATGATATTGCGCTATTAACCAGCGGCTACAAAAAAATAGAAGGTGATTTTTGGCAACATGTCGGTGAGTGTGAAACAGAGCAACAAGGACGCGACACTTACCATCATATAGCAAAGAGTACCATAAGTGATGTGTTTTATAACGAGTATATACTTGATAGCAGCGACCATTTTGCGGCACGAGTAAAAAGCTACGACGATAAAACCATTACTTTAAAAGACATTAGTGTCGAACGTCTAATGAACCAAACTGCGTGGGGCGTTAAGCCAAAAAATGTGTACCAAGGCATGGCGCTTGATGCTTTACTAGACCCAACTATTGAACTGGTTATTTTAACCGGCCCTGCAGGCTGTGGTAAAACTCTACTTGCCCTTGCCAGCGCACTTGAAATGATTATTGAAAAAGGCATTTACGATAAAGTTATCGTAACCCGAAATACCCCCGAAATAGCTGAATCAATAGGCTTTTTACCTGGTACCGAAGAAGAAAAAATGGCCCCTTGGCTTGCTGCCATAACCGATACCCTAGAAGTGTTACACAAAGGCGATGAAAACCCGGTGTCTAGTCGCAACTACATTATGGAAAAAGCCAACATGCAGTTTAAGTCGGTTAACTTTATGCGAGGAAGAAGTATTCAAAATGCCGTGGTGATATTAGATGAAAGTCAAAATTTAACCGCCTCTCAATTGAAGACCATAATCACCCGCTGTGGTGAGGGCACGAAGTTAATTTGCTCAGGAAACTTAGCGCAAATCGATAGTAACTATTTAACCCCTGTTACCTCAGGTTTAACCTATATTGTTGAACGATTTAAAAATTTTGAAGGAAGTGCAACGGTTAACTTGAATGGTGTTGTTCGTAGTCGCTTGGCAAGCTTCGCTGAAGAAAATTTATAACTTGCCAGTGAATCTTTGCCTCGTTAATCTAGGTGTTACCGAGGCAAGGTACTTAAAATCGAGTGAATTTTTTACCACTAAAGCATTATTATCGTTCTCTGGCCGTGGCGCTTATTGTGCCATTGCTGGTGGCGTTTATTCTGTGTTTACACTTATATAATTTAAAGCTAGAACGCTCACAAGAAAGCCGACAAAGTAGTTTTAATAATATCTCTGCTCAGCTTGGTCATGCAATGCATGCGGCTGATGGATTGATTGATACGATGTTTAAGTTGTATGAGCAACCACTATCATATGACTTCGACCCCAACTGGGCCCGCAATGTAAATCAGTTTGATCACTACTATTATCAACCCATAAAGGGGGGAGTGGGTGAAATTGTGGGGCAAGGTAAATTTGCATCCACCGCCTTTGCTCTTACTCAGTGGCGTCAAGTGCTTGCATTAGGGCCCTCGTTCAACACAACGCTGGCATTGATTCAATCGTTGCAAGGTGTTGCCTATGTTAACGAACAGGGTTTTGTTTATATAAAGCGCCGTTCAACAGCTGAAAGTGAATTGCTGACGAGTGTGTTGGATAATAAATTTCGACCGTCACGTTTAAATGATAAAGCGCTGGCCTCAAGTGCTGTAATTACTGTTAATGGCCACGCGTACTTTGCAATAGGAAAAAGACGAGCGTTACAAAGCGACGACTACATCATTTTAATTTATGACTTAGAGGCAATCTCTAAGTGGTTAATGAAAACTGCCCCGAGTAACGGCGAGTATATTTTCATTAATCAAGATAACCAAGTAATAGCCAGCTCAAGTAAAATATTAAAAACAGCGATTAATGCAGATGATTATTGGCCCGAAAGTGAGATAAACAAAAACACAAAAAGTCACAGTCACTTAGTGCAACCATCGTCTGATTTACCAATTTATACCCGTTACTTTGAATCTCAAAAAGCACTCAGTGGGCCTGTCCGCTACGACATGTTTATAGAATTTGTGTTCTTAAGTGTTTTTTTAGTCATGATGTTCAGCGCGGTATTTTGGTTGAGTCAGCGCATATTTGTAAAGCCAATGACTCACTTGATGAATTACCTAGAAAAACATGATGAAGGCCAACATACACTGGTAAATTATCGTATTCCTGCTGATTGGCAACCTTGGTTTAGCCGAGTTAAGCGGGTTTTTACCCGTAATGAAGAGCTTGTTCAATCATTGCAAGAGGCGAACAAAGCGCTTGATTCACAAGTGCAAGTTAAATCAAAACAATTGCGCCGCAGTATTGATGCCAAAGAACGTCATTTAGCCTTACTGAACACCATGCTTAATAATGTGCCAGATCTTATTTATTTTAAAAATATTGATGGTTCATTTTTAGGCTGTAACAAGGCGTATGAGAGTTATATCGGTTTACCGCAAGAGAAACTCGTTGGCCAGCAGTTATGTGATATCAGTGACGATAACGGCGAGCTAAGTGAACTTGAGCGACAAGTATTACAAGACCGCCAAGTGTATCAAAAACGTTTAGTAACCAATGATAAAACCTATCATTTGAGTATTGCGCCTTTTTATAACGAGCATCAACAATTATTGGGAACTATGGCGATAGGCCGTGATATTACTGAGCAGCACGCGGCATTAAACGCATTACAAAGCTCTGAAGCCAAATTACGCAGTGCAATGGAGTACGCTGCCAATGGGGTTATATTACTGTCTCTTGATTACCGCGTACTGCAAATGAATAAAGCGGCGCGTAAAATATTTTCACTAGAACGCAGTGACACCTTGAGCAGCCAATATAGGTTGGATGATTTGTTTGGCGAGCAATCACTAGACACGTTAAAAGGTACCTTACTTGAATTGCTTAGCGAAAAGAAAAAAGTGTATCACTTTAGTTTGCCCCAGCAAGAACAAAAATGTTGGCTACAAATTAGTGTTTCATTGGTATGGAATGGTGAAAAAAATCCAGATTACTTTGTTGTCCATGTCCAAGATATCACTGACTTAATACAAGCTAAAAATGACGCCGAGCGTGCCACATTAGCTAAAAGCCGCTTTATTGCCAATTTAAGTCATGAGATACGCACCCCACTTAATGCCGTACTGGGGCTAATAGATGTCATTGCGTTGCAAGGCTTGTCGTTGGAGCAGCGCACACATGCTGAGCAAGCGAAGTCAGCAGCCAACAGCTTATTGTCTTTATTAAACCGTATGCTCGATTTTGCCCGAGCCGAAAGTTCGCAAGTTAAATTAACTAAAGCCCCCTTTAGCCTGTCTGATTTAATTAATTATTGCGAAGGAATCGTCGCGCCACTGTGTAAAACGAAGGGGTTAGAATTCAGCGTTGAGTGCGATGAAAAGATCAATTCTAACCTAAGGGGCGATCAAATCTGTTTACAACAGGTGTTAGGTAATTTACTGACTAATGCCGCTAAATTCACAGAGCAAGGAAGCGTTAAATTAAGTTTAAACTTAGTCGAACAAACCTCTGAACAGCAACTAATTTGCTTTGCTGTAAAAGACACCGGTATTGGGATTAGTGATGCGGATCAAAGTCGCTTATTTGATGCCTTTACACAAGGTGATGAGTCACTTACACGTTCACATCAAGGCGTTGGGCTTGGGCTTGCAATTGTAAAGTACGAAGTGGCGTTAATGGGTGGCGAAATAAAACTAGCAAGTCAACGAGGCAAAGGCAGTGAATTTAGTTTCTGCTTACAGCTAGATAAAACCAGCGAACCGGCGAAAAAGGCGGTTGTATCCCTCCCTTCAAGTGCCGATTTATCGGGTCTATTAGTGTTAGCCGTAGATGATAACCCACTTAATCTAAGCATTATTAAAAGTATTTTAGAGCAAGCCGATATCACCGTTGTGTGTGCAGACAGTGGTGAAAAGGGCATTGAGCTTGCTAATTGTCTCAGACCTGACCTGATCTTCATGGATATTCAAATGCCCCAGATGGATGGCTGCCAAGCTACGCGTATAATTCGCCAGTCATTCACGAAAGAGCAAATGCCGATTTATGCATTAACAGCACACAGCGAAGCGGCTGACATAGAGCAATCCGTTGCGGCGGGCATGAATAAACACCTCACTAAACCCATTGTTGCCAGTACACTGTTTTTGGCGATGAGTGAACTTGAAGTACAGAAACAGGCTTTTTTTGACCGTACGTTTGTTCTCACTCAGTTTTCAAATAATACAGAATTAGTATTAACTATGCTGTCAAAGTTTGCGACCATGGCAGCACAACAGCTATTACAAATTTCAACATTAAAGACCACCGATGAGTTGATCAGAGTTGTCCATAATGTGAAAGGGTCGGCCGGTAATCTAGGCTTTAAACGTTTGTCAGCCTGCGCTCAGCAATGTGAGGCTAAGCTTAAAGCACAAGGCGAACTCCCTGAGTTATTAAACGATGAGTTGCAGTGGCAGATTAAACAAGTCATTGCATTTATCATCGAACAAGGATCTACAGATGCTAAAAAGAGCCAAGGTACTGATTGTTGATGACGATCCGTTGAACCGTTTGGTATTAGAAAAAACATTACAGCAAGATTATGATGTTTTTTGTGTTGAAAGTGGTGAAAAGGCACTGACGTTTTTAAAAACACAGTCCGTTGATTTACTGATTCTGGATATTGTTATGCCCGGTATTGATGGGTATGAGGTACTGAGCAAAATAAAAGAAAATACCGTCACAAATATGCTGCCTGTTATTTTTATTTCTGCTAATTCGAGCCATGACGACGAAGCAAAAGGCCTCGAGTTGGGGGCGATGGATTATATAACTAAACCCTTTAGTGCTGCGATTGTTCGTGCGCGTGTGCGTAATCAGTTATTAATCAAACAAAAAAATGACTTGCTCGAAATGCTAGCGTCAATCGATGGCCTGACTGAAATTCCTAATAGACGTTATCTAGATGAAAATCTTGCCCGAGAATGGCGTCGCTGTCGTCGCGATCAAACCCCTTTGTCTGTATTACTCATGGATGTGGATCATTTTAAACGGTTTAATGATTGCTATGGCCATCGAGCGGGTGATGATTGCTTAAAACGAATTGCTCATGCGCTTGTTGGGGCCTGCGAGCGAGGCAGTGACTTTGTGGCGCGCTATGGGGGGGAAGAGTTTGCGGCTGTTTTGCCTAATACAACGGCAACACAAGCAATCGCATTTGCTAATAAATTACGACATGCAGTGAGTAATTTAGGTATTCCCCATACCGCTTCGTTAAATTCGGATCATGTGACAATTAGTATCGGCATTGCGACCACAGAAACAGGCCAAGTATACGCTGAACAAACGCTGCTTGAAGAAGCTGACTTAGGGTTATATCAGGCTAAAGATGGCGGACGTGACCAAGTTGTGTCGAGATTAGTGAATGTGAGTGGGTAAAGAGTAGGCAAGGCCTACTCTGCCATTTTTGGCTAATTAGCCATTGCTCAGTGATTTATAAATGGTATCACCAACGCCAATTAGCTTATCGTTTTTAAATACTAGTGGTGTGCACTCATCTTTTGTCATTTTACCATCAGAGTGAATGCTATGAGTTGCATAAAACAATACTTGGTAAACATCGTCACCTTGTTTTAGTAATTCAGTGAAGTTAGGGGTGTGAAGTTTATTAAGTACCACTTGGTAGTTAGTATCAAGCGCAAGAGTCGAAATGATTTCGCGGTTATTTTTGTGCTGCTTTTGCCAGCTCGTCGATGAATCACCTGCCCAATGTGTTTCAGCTTCACCATCAGATACTGCAATGACACAGCCAGTTAAAAATGGTGCAGTAAGCGCTGCAATTAAAAGTGCTTTTTTCATTTTTTTATCCCTAGAATTTAATGTTTACGTTGCTCTTAATTAGCAATCAGCTTGCCACATTTTAAAAAGTAAATTAAATCAAGTTATTAGCTTTTAATTGGTCAATTGGCTAGGAGCTTTTTTGCAAACCATTTCGCTCAATTGACCAAAAAATTGCAATTTAGACCAACCTATTGCGCTCATTTCCTTGGTTAAATGCTTTGATATTTAACGCGATTTCTTTCACTAAGCGAATAATAGACTCTTTACTTGCCCAGGCAATGTGCGGCGTAAGTAATAAATTGTCGCCAGTGTATCGGGCAAGTGGGTTATCTGCCTCGGCGGGTTCTTTACTGAGTACATCAACACCCGCGCCAGCAATCACATTATTAGCAAGCGCAGATGCTAAATCAGCCTCATTAATAATCCCCCCACGGGCAGTATTAATAAGGATGGCAGAGGGTTTCATCATGTTCAGCTCATGAGCCGCAATTTGATCGCGAGTTTCTTCTGTTAACGGGCAGTGAACACTGATTATATCAGCCGTTTTTAATGCTTGCTCAAAACTAACGCGACCTTCACGCGGTGTATGTCCTTTACGTTCACTGATAATTACATGGGCACCAAATGCGGTTGCAACTTCAGCAACCGCTTTGCCCAACGAGCCGTAGCCAATAATTGCTAAGGTTTTCCCAGCAATTTCATTAAAGCTGTAATCTAAGCGACAAAACATCGGACTCTGCTGCCATAAACCTTGCTGGCAATCACGAATGTACTTGTGTGTGTTACCAAGCAGATTGGTGATCAATGTAAACGTGTGTTGAACCACTGAAGGTGTTGAATATCCGGCCACATTGGTCACGGCGATGTTATGGGCTTTTGCTGCTGGTAAATCAATATTATTGGTGCCTGTTGCAGCAACGCAAATTAATTTTAATTGAGGTAACTGCGCCATTGCTTGTTGATTTATAACTACTTTATTCGTTACTACTACATCAGCGTCTTGGCAGCGTTCAATTAATTCGTGCTGATTAGTTAGGTTATAGCAAGTGAGTGAACCTAGTTGTGCCAGCTCATCTAACGAAGTGTCTGCTAATGTGGCGGCATCAAGGACGACGATATTCATATACTTTCCTTATTAATTTTTGCTTGACCTTAGGGTGTACTCCAAGGTTTATAGTGAGCATAATAAATAAACGCTTCACAATGGAGACAGTGATGAAAATAGGTGAGTTTGCCCGTCAATTAGGCGTCTCAACAGATACGTTAAGGTACTACGAAAAACATGGTTTGTTAACGCCAAGTTCGCGTTCTGAGGTGGGATATCGGTTTTACTCTGATGCAGATTACAAGCAAATGTCGTTCATTTTGCGGGCAAAAAACGTTGGTTTTAGTCTGTCTGAAATAAAAGAGTTATTGCAAATTAAGTTTCATAAAAATCAGCATTCATGCCATGAGGTTAAAGCAATGACATTACAAAAACGTGATTTAGTGGCCGCACGCATTGCTGAACTCACGCGTTTTTATGACTCTCTTTCATTATTAGCAGATAAATGTTGTGGTGGTGAAGAGCCCGCAGAGAACTGCTCGATACTGACGACACTGGAGGATATTGATGGACTTACTCAATAATTTTTGGCAGTTATTCTTATTATCTGCCCCATGGCTAATGTTAGGTTTATTGATTGCTGGTTTATTAAATGTGTATTTACCGGCCAATTTTCTCAATCGTCACTTAGGAAAAGAAGGGCTTTGGACAACCATTAAGGCTGCTTTTATTGGTGCGCCTATGCCATTGTGTTCGTGTGGTGTTATTCCAGCAGCAATAGGGCTTAGAAGAGCGGGAGCATCGAAAAGTGCGACGACGGCATTTTTAGTTTCAACACCCGAAACAGGCGTTGATTCAGTGTCAGTTTCGTATGTTTTATTGGGGCCATTTATGGCTATCATACGCCCAATCGCAGCGGTGTGCAGTGCGATAGCTGCGGGTGTCTTGGTTGGGAAAGACCATGAAATTCATTCACAGCATAAGCATCAAGCCGCCACTGCAGATGATAATAGTGCAGGCTGTTGCAGCAGCAATACTTCGGCTGAAGTTAAAAAAGAGTCGAGCTGTTGCAGCAGTAATACCGCAGCTGAAGTTAAAAAAGAGCCGAGCGGCTTTAGCACTGAAGATTCTGCATCGATAAAAGCAGACCGTTGCTGTAAAAGCGAAAAGCCCAGTCTTTCGATAGAGAGCCGTGTTGCTAAATTTAAACGCGCTATTCGTTTTAGCTGCAATAAACTGTTAGAAGACACTATGGTGTGGCTGGTGATTGGTCTCTTTTTCGCGGCGCTAGTGCAAACGTATGTTCCTGAGTCTTATTTAAGTCAATGGGGAAGCGGTATTTTTGCGATGCTGGTGGTGATACTGATTAGTATACCAATGTACATTTGTGCGACTGCCTCGACCCCGATAGCAGCAGGGTTACTGTTAAGTGGCGTATCCCCTGGTGCGGTATTGGTGTTTATGCTTGCAGGTCCTGCGACGAATATCGCCACCTTGGGAGTGGTGGGAAAGGAGTTAGGTAAACGCGCGGTGTTTGCTTATTTAACTGGGGTAATTGGAATGGCTTTACTGTTTGGCTTTTTAACGGATTATTTAGTGGATGAATTTGGCTTTGTAGTGGCTCCCATGATGGGCACTGAACATGAGGTTCTACCGCATTGGTTAAGCCTTGCTTCGGGTATCATTTTGGCTATTTTAATGCTGAGATTAGTGTTCAAAAAGGCATTAAAAAAGTTCGTTGATACTGGTAGGAGCATTGCCTAATTAATTGTTGTAAAAATAAAAGTTTTATCAGTATAAGGAAATATTTAGGTTAACTATCGCGTCTCGGTTCGCATTTAAAATTGCCTGAGTTATAATCCGCCAACTATTTAAACGGTACGCCATGCGTGCCGTTTTTTAACTTAAGCAGTTTTTATGAGTGAATGTGTGGATAAATACGCCGATATTAGACCTTACAATGATGACGAAGTCGCTGATTCAGTCGCCCGATTAATTGCTGATAATGCCTTTGTGGATGTTATCGCCAAGTATAATCTGCCGCGCTTTTTATCTTATTTTCCATTTATAACTCGCCCATTAGTGCGCCAGCAATTAAGAAAAAAGTGGGGAAATACGCAATCTGTTGAGCAAGTTCAACAAGAGGTGGCCAGCTATTTAAATAAACTGATCACCCGTACCACATCTGAAGTGACATTTTCGGGTCTTGATAAACTGGATCCCAAACAAGCGTATTTGTTCATTTCAAATCACCGCGATATTGTCTTGGATCCTGCGTTAGTTAACTGGGGTTTGTTTAAACACAACATGCCGACAGTGCGCATCGCCATTGGTGATAATTTGCTGCAAATTCCGTATATCACTGAGTTAATGCGCTTAAATAAAAGCTTTATAGTGAAACGTTCAGCAAAAGCACCCAAAGAAATGCTCAAAGCGTTATCACAACTCTCAGCCTATATTTATGATTCATTGTCAGAGGGTCATTCAATTTGGATTGCACAAAAAGAAGGGCGTGCAAAAGATGGTTTTGATCAAACGGATCCTGCACTGCTTAAAATGTTGCAGCTACAAGGTCGTAAACAGAAAAAAGAATTTGCTGATTACGTTCGCGAATTAAAAATAGTGCCAGTCTCTATCTCGTATCAGTATGAACCATGTGCGATTGCGAAAGCGAAAGAGCTTTATCACAAACAGCATCACGGCCAATATGTAAAGCAACAAGGTGAAGACATTGCCAGCATCGTTGAGGGCTTTAGCACAGCAAAAGGGCATGTACATTTAGCGTTTGGTGAGCCAATTGAATCTGGCTGCGAGTCACCAGAAGAGCTTGCAAAAACGATTGACCAGCAAATTGTTGATTCGTTTTTCTTACACCCAGGTAACTATATTGCGGGGGGGTGTAAGCAGGCCGTGATTGATAAAAAAGATGCTGAAGCGTTTAATGCGCGTTTAGCTAAAGTACCTGAAGAGTTAAAGCCACTGGTTTTAGCAATGTACGCGAAACCTTTTCATCGCAAAGCAGAACTTTCTACGAGTGAATCAGATTAAATAATCTAAAGTTGATAGAATGCGTTCGCATTTAAGTCAATGTGCTAATTACTTTTTTAAGCAATGTTTTGATTCGTTAAATGAGCCACTTTTTGAAGTGGCTTTTTTTATGATTAATTTTCGGGCTATACTTCTAAGATGATTAATTAACTGGCAATTGTGATGCAACAAATTGAAATATTTGAGATCCCAAGCCCTTGCAAAGGGATTTGTCAGGTTAATAATCGGGGCTATTGTAAAGGCTGTTATCGCAGTCGCGATGAACGGTTTTACTGGAATCAGCTGAGTAATGCTGAAAAACGCAAAGTAATCAGCTTATGTCAGCAGCGTTATAAGCGTTATTTACAGAAAAAACAGTTGGCAGAAAATAACCAACCGACACCTGAGCAAGGCGGATTTGATTTTTAAAACTCGGTGAGATTGTATTTCGTTTTTAGCGTGCGCACCGTGCCATCGGCTTCAAGCTTTTTAAGAATATTTGTCAGTTGCGGAATAATTGCTGCGTGGCGTTTATGCACAAAGTGAAAGCTTTGCATCGACATTAAAATCTCTTTATTAAAAGCCGCTTGGTTAAAGTCAGGGTGTTTTGTAGAGAGTAAAAAGTCTAATAAAATGGTGCCTTCAACGCGTTTTTGAGTCAATAAATTCAATTGAGCCGTGACGTTTCTTACCTTTATCACATCACCTTTAATGGGATTTTCTTCTATGTAGCTCTGTGCTGCGGGATAACTTGACTGAATAGCGAGTGACTTAAGATCACGATAATTGCATTGCTTGCAGTTTTTTAATAACACAAGGTTAAATTCGAACAGGGGAAAGTCGACCTTTAATAAATTTGGATAATCGCGGGTAACAAAATCAATGCGCCCCAACTGTCCATCAAGCACACCTTGGTTTGCAGCTGCTAACGAACCTTGATGATTAAAATCAATAACGTGAAGCTCATAACCTATCTCTTTATAAGCGGTACTCAATAAGTCAATCACATAACGTGCTTGCGGTGTGTCGGCTGGGCGATTAAAAATTAAAATATGAGAATTTGCGCTGCTAGGAAAGCAAAAAAACAGCAGAATAATGGTCAAACTAGGTATCAGAAATTTTGGCAACGTGCGTTCCTTGCGAGCATGTATTCGGCGTTAATTTACTGTTATGTGTTTCCAAAATCAAGGTTTAAAATAGGCGATTAATTTGAAGCAACTTTGTTATACTTCATAAATCAATACACTGTTGCTGAGAAAGTATGAGCTTTAATTTATGTAAATTGCCTCGAGAGCAAAAATATCAAATTCAATTAGACTACGAAGCCTCTTTTTGGGCCTACCAGATTAAACGTGGAAAAAATACCCGCGAAGGGGTGTATACAGCAATTAATAATCGTCCTATGTCAGAGCAAGCCTTTTTAAAACAACAGTTTGAGCATTACTTATCCTTAATGAGTTAATCATGACGGAGCTGAAATTTTGTTTGCTTGACGCAATCAAAACCCCGTTGGTAAATAAGTTTTACGATAAACACAATGCGCGGGGGCGTGCCACTAAAGCTGATCAAGTGTGGGTGGCGTACCATGGTTTGGATATCGTTGCGGCATGTCGGGTTCAAAATAAAGCGGGCTTTTTATTTTTATCAACTCTGTATGTTGATGCTGTATGGCGAGGTAAAAAAGTAGCCTCACAGTTACTCACCACGCTTATTGCTGAACAAAAAGGGACAGTTTTTACCTTTGCCTATGAAAATCTGATTGATTTCTATCTAGTAAATGGGTTTAACTATACATTAACATTACCCAATTCTTTGCAATCGTTGTTTGAGGTATATGCGCATCGTAATATCGTCGCGATGCACTTTACGTGTGACACCGCGCCAAGTTAGTAATTTGGAACGTCAATGACTAAGTTCTTTTCTTTATCAGCTCTGCTCATTATTGTGATCTGTGGTTTGTTTAGTCATTCCAGTTTTGCGCAAGTGAAACGCTTGTCAACCAGCGAAGGGTTGTCGCAAAGTTATGTCAATACGATGCTTATCGATAACAGTGGCTATTTATGGTTATCCACTGAGGGCGGTTTAAATCGTTATGATGGCTATGAGGTTGTGCATATCAAAGGCCCTAATGGAGAGCTTGAAGACGCCATCATTGACCGCATTTATCAAGACCCCCAAGGTTATATTTGGATAGCATCTTTGCAAGCAGGGCTATTCCGTTATGATCCGAGTACTGACAGCTACCAACAATTTATTGCAAAGCCCACCACCGAAGAGCAAATTTTTATAGAATCTGTGTTTAGTATGGTTGCGGTTGATGACAAAACGCTCTGGCTAGGCCGAGGCTGGGATTTTGCAAAACTCGACTTAGAAACGCAGCAAGTCACGTCTATTTTTGAAATACCTGATCGTGTAAAAAGCAGCGTTATTCGTGAGTTGTATCCTTATCAAGGTTACATATTTATGGGCACGAGTAATGGGGCATTTGTTTATGAAATCGCATCGGGCCAGGTAAGAAAGCTTGAGCATCTAAGCCAAGCGCCAACACACATGTATCAAAACTATGTGAAGTCGTTTGCCGTAATAGATGAGCATACTTTGTTGGTCGGGGCTGTTCGGGGTTTATACGAAGTCGATATTAGCAACTTACCAGAGATGTTTAACACGCCTGAGGTTCAGTTTAAAAATAAGACCCTAATTAGCGACTTAAATATTTGGGAAATTATTCCACAAAATTCAACGATTACCTTGGGAACCGATAAAGGCTTATTTAACTTTACCCGGGCAACCGGCGACTTGGTTAAAAGTACACGCTTAAAAGACAACGGTTACACCCTTGCTGATACAAGTATCATTGATATCGTAAAAGATCGCTCCGGAGGCATGTGGTTAGCCACCAAGAACGATGGCGCTTTTTATCTCTCGTATGATAATTATAACTTTGTAAATGTGGTGGCCAATTCGATTAAAGGTGACGGCTTATCGCATCATTCAATTTGGGGTATTGCAGAGTTTCAGGGCAGGCTGTGGCTTGCGACCCACAATGGTCTAACGGCCGTTGACTTAGACACGTATGAAAGCGAAGTCTTTTTAAAAGACTACCAAATAGATTTAATCACGACCGAATTCACTGTTTACCAAATAATGCCTTATAAAGCGCAACTTTGGTTGCACACGAATCGGGGAATTTTTAGCTTTAATCCAAAGACGGGTGAAGTGACTCCCGTTAAAACGGCAGACCCTAAGCAGCAAGAACTCATTAACGATTGGGTGCATGGGGTTCTATTAATGCCGTCGGGCGATTTGTATTACGTTCACCCCGATTTCGGTATGTTTGTTTACAATATTGATAGCCAAGAGGTGACACGTTTAGGTGGTAAATTTGATGAATTTGAACCTTTCTTAGCCTATGGGTTCTTGCCGGCCTTATCAAGCAAGCCCGATGCACCGTTATTTTATAATGCGGGGATCTTATATCAGGTTGATCCTCTCAGTTATGAACTGACCACCATTTATACGGTGCCTGAGCAGCATGAAAATGTTGCTGTGAATGTGATGTCTTACATTATTGATAACAATAATGTCTTGTGGTTATCGTTATCGAATTTTGGCTTGATTGGCCTAGATGCCACAACGTACGAGCATATCTACACCATTGATCTTGAAAAAAATAAGCTAGGCACTTTATTGTACGATATGGTGCTTGATGAAGCCGGAATGATTTGGATGAGTAGTCATAAAGGGCTGTGGCGACTCAACCCCGATAATATGCACTTTCAACAGTTTACTGGTTCAGAGGGGCTTTTTTCTACCGAGTTTAATAGTGGCGCATTTACCAAATTAAAGTCTGGGCAAATTGTTTATGGCACCCTTAAAGGCTTTACCTATTTTTACCCGATGGATAACCACTATCAGCAAGCTTTGATTGATCACGTTAATATCACCAACTTGGATTTAATGTCTCGTGACTTACCTGCTGAGCTTAAACAGCCAATAGACAGTGTGGTACTTGAGCATGATGACATCGGTCTCGAGGTTGCTTTCTCAGCCATGGCGTTCAATTACCAAGAGCGTGTTATTTATGAGTATCAACTTGGCGATGGGCAAAAAACCTACACGCGAAATAATAACCGTGTTCTTTTTCCAAAATTAAGTGCAGGCAAGTACCACCTTAAAGTGTGGGCAAAAGACCCCTTAACGGGAGATTTAACCCCGCCGGCAACATTAAACATCGAAGTAAAATACCCACCATGGCGTGCGCCACATTTTATTTTGCTTTACCTTATATTAGCGGCGCTACTTGTAGCTGCTTGGCTCTTTAGACGTAATCGTATGCAGCAAATTTTGCTTGCCGCACACAAAGAAAGTAAAGAAAGTGAGGCGCGACTAAAACTTGCATTAGAGGGAAGTCATTCTGGTGTTTGGGATTGGTCGTCGCAAAGCCCGATTATTTATCAGCCTAGGCTGAAAAATGAACTGGGCTATGACAGTGACAGTGTTAATCTAGATGACTATTTGGCAAAGATTCACCCACATGATAAACAAACCTTTCGCTTAGAGTGGCTGGAGTTTTTATCAACTCAAAAAGGCTATTTTAACTGCACGTATCGTTTACGACACGCCGATGGTCAATGGCGTTGGTATAAAGATTTCGGCAAGGTGGTTGAATGGCAAGACAACACGCCTGAGAAAGTGGCTGGCACCTACACGAATATGACCCGAGAACTGGTATTTGAAGAAAACGCTCGTTTATTTGGTGCGGCGTTTGAACAAACCCGAGACTGGGTGTTTATTATGGATAAAAACTTGCGTATTCGTGCTACCAATCAGTCGTTCCAAAGTGCCTTTGGCTTTCCTGCTGATCCGCGTTCGAGTCGTTCTTTAACTCTCGGGTTGTCTATTCCGGCACGTATTCACTATTTACGAGTAATGCAAAAACTGCAATCAGGTGAACACTTTTCAGCAGAAGATGTTGTTGAAGTTGCCAACGGCGAAAAGCGTCAAGTGCTCATTAAAATAAGTGCTGTTGCAGGGAGTAATCGTCAACTCGACAGTTATGTGATTATTGTCACTGATATCAGCGCGCAAAAGCTGGCTGAGAATGAACTGCACTTACTAGCCAATTACGACACGCTCACCGGATTGCCGAACAAAACATTATTCAGTGACCGTGTAAGCCATGCTATCGAGCAAGCTGATTACCATCAAACGAAAGCAGCCTTGTTAAATGTAAATATTAAGCGATTTAAATACTTTAATGATTCATTGGGTCACGAAGAGTCTGATGAGCTTATCAAGCGAGTTGCAAAGCGATTGAAACAAGTGCTGCGCCCGCAAGATAGTTTGGCAAGGTTTGAAGGTGATGAGTTTGTGATCCTCGCTGAAGATCTCAAACAGGTCGATGAGCTATTATCGCTGTGCGCGAAAGTTATGGACAGTGTTGAAAGCCATATTGAGCTTAATCAACAAGCGGTAAAAGTGAACCTAAGTGTTGGGGTTGCTGTGTATCCCGACGACGCCCTCGATACAAAAGCGCTGTTAAAAGCGGCGAATGTTGCCCTCTACCATGCTAAGCGGTCTGTGGAGGGACGTTATCAGTTCTATAAGCAAGAGATGAATTTACAAGTGCAGCGGACTCTGCATTTAGAGTCACAATTAAGCAAAGCGTATCAAGAGCATGAATTTTGTAATTACTATCAACCCATTGTTAGTTCAAAAACACGTCAAGTTGTAGGGTTAGAGGTGTTATTACGCTGGCCTAGTAATGACGATTATCAGCCTGAAGACTTTGCCAATGCTGCTGAAAGCTCAGGGCTTATCACCAAAATTATGCTGCAAACTTTATCGCGTGCATTAATCGAGTTACGACAATGGCGCGTGTCGCACCCCGATTTATATATCTCTATTAACTTATCGGCATTTGATTTTGAAAGTACCCATTTAGTCGAAAATATTCATCAAGCTTTAACACTCAGCAATGTACCCGCCAGTGCTGTTGTATTCGAAATTACTGAATCAGTGATGATGCGAGATTCAGAGAAAGCCCAATTAAGCATGAATAAATTAAAAGCATTAGGCTGTAAAATTTATATGGATGACTTTGGCACGGGCTACGCTTCTCTAACGTATTTAAAACGGTTCCCGGTTGATGTTTTAAAAATAGATAAAAGCTTTGTGCACGATATCGGGGTTGATAAAGATGACGAAGCTATTATTAATTCAACACTCACATTGGCGAAAAGCCTAGGCAAGGAGTGTGTTGCTGAAGGGGTTGAAAATACCACCCAGCTTCGCTTCTTACACGCTCGTGGTTGTGAATACTTACAAGGTTATTTGTTTAGTAAAGCTGTTCCTGGGGATGAAGTAAGCCCCTTGTTAAATGCGCAGTGGCATGCAGAATTTGATGACTAAACCAGATAAAGCCGCGGGCTTTATCTGTTTTACTGTTAATCTTGGCGCTTACCGCAGTGACGGCAATAAAGATTACTGTGGCGATTTTTAAGTTCGTTATGAATCGCCTTGTTTGCTTCTTGCTTACTTAAACCGAGCTTGTAACGCAGATTCTCAAGGTGTTCTTCTTGAATCGCTGATAAATGACCATCTTCCATTGCTTCATGCACCGCATCAGTAAACAACAAACGGCGCTTACGAAGTTGCTCAGAAAAGCTGGATGCTAATAAACCGGTAGGAATTGCCACCATTCCCATACTGACTAAGGTAATGGCACCCCCAAATAATCGTCCAAGCGGAGTAACAGGCACCACATCCCCATAACCTACAGTCGTCAGAGTGACCATGGCCCACCACATAGCCGATGGAATAGAGCCAAACTTGTCGGGTTGCACATCGTGCTCAATTAAATAAATTCCGCATGATGCAATGATCAGCACAACCGCCATAATGAAAAAAGCGGCAAGCAAAGAGCTACTTTCATCGCGAAATGACTGTAACAACAGCTGCATAGCTCGAGAATAGCGGGTGAGTTTAAAGATACGCATTAAACGTAGTACCCGCAAAAAGCGCAAATCAACACTGACGAAAACCATTAGCAAGGTCGGTAAAATGGCAATAAGGTCGATGAGTGCTAAGGGAGAAAAAAAGTATTTAATACGAATTTTTGAGTTGGTTAGCGGGCTCTCTTTATGGGCACTTTTATCGACACATGACCAAAGGCGCAAAATGTATTCGAGCGTAAAAATACCGACAGAAATAAGCTCGAGCATTAAAAACTCATGCTTATACTGTTTAGCGAGGTGACTTACAGACTCTAAAACAATGGCCACCACATTGATCATGATAAGTGACATTAAGAACACATCGAGTGCTCGTCCTAGGCGTCGGTACTTGCCGTTTCCTTCAAAAACACGGGCGGTATAAGTTCTTAAGCGATGCAACGTTCTAATCCGTTTTTAAGTTAAATTTAACAGCATATTGATGCTGCCTTCTTCAAAGTCGCGGGTAATTTTAAAGCCCAGTTTACGCGCAAGTTCGATCATGCCGGTGTTTTCGGGTAATGTTATTCCGGCAATGCGTTTAACCCCTTGGCTTTTGCAATGTTCAATAGCGGCATTCATGAGTATAGTGCCAAGCCCTAAACCTTGACAGTCAGAGCGTACCACAATTGCAAATTCGGCTTCTTGTTTATCAGGATCCATTAATACGCGAGACACGCCTAGCGTGCATGCAGAGCCATTTTGCTCTTGGCTAACAATGAACGCCATTTCACGGTCGTAATCAATTTGTGTCATTTTTGCCAGTTGGTCGTGATTAAACTGTGGCAGTTCGCCAAAAAAGCGTTTGTAGCGATCTTCTTTTGTTAACGATTGATCAAACTCAAGGTGCGCCTGTTCATCTTCGGGTTTTATTGGTCTAAGTTGAGCTTGAGTATTGTTTTTTAAAGTTACTTCTTTGACCAACTCAATGGGATAAGGGCGTATACACAAGCGCTTGCGGTTTGCTTTTGCTTTGTAGCGGCTTAAGCTTATTGTGGCATCAAGAACTAAAAATTGCCCGTTGCTAGCAAGGATAGGGTTGAGCTCTACGCTGGTAATATCAGGCTGGTCTATTACCAATTGTGAGATACGAGTGAGTAGGGCACATAAACGGTATTTATCGACTTTTTCCGGTAATACGCGGTCTTTTAACACGCCTTTGTCGTGGGCTGCTGCAATTAAATATTTCGCAAGATTCATATTAAGAGGAGGGAGCGCGACCGCCGCTTGCCCAAACTCAAGGCCTGTGCCTGCTTCGCCAAGTAAAATAACAGGGCCAAAGTTTGGCTCTGTTTTAATGGCGATACGCAGTTCATTTGCGCCGGCACGGGGGGCCATTTTTTGCAGTGAAAATCCTTCTATATGCGCATCAGGATAGGTGTTTTTAATCCTAAGCAGCATCGCAAAGGCGGTTTGCTCTACTTCGTGTGCATCGTTTAAGTTAAGTACCACACCGCCTACTTCTGATTTAGACGGAATACTGGGGCTAATTAGTTTTAACGCCACTGGAAAACCAAGCTCAATGGCTTGTTCTTTTGCCTCTGTAGGCGTGTAAGCAACTTCGGTTTGAATACAGTCAATACCATAGTGGGTTAAAATTTGGCTTGCCTGATGTGTTGATAAGTAGCTTTGCTCATCGAGCAGAAACTCATTGACCAACGCCTTGGCAGCTTCTTTATTTATTTTCGCATCATCTGTATTTGATTCGGGTGTCTGTGTTAAATGTTTTTGATTTCGACGATAACTTACTAAGTGCATAAATGCCCCCACCGCGCCCTCAGGAGTGCGGTACGTGGGAATCGCATTATTGGCACACACTCGACGCGCAGCGTAAGCAGCATCTTCTCCCATAAAATTGGTCATCACATAAGGGCGCGCCATTTTGGGAATTTTTTGCAGTGTTTCAACAATAATTTCAGCGTAATCTTCGCTAGGGGCAAGGGCCGAAGGAGTATGAATAATCAAAAGATTTTTAACTTCTTTTGCTTGCAGCAATATCTCTAGAGCTTGTTGATAACGTTTTGGTGCTGAATCGCCAAAAATATCCACTGGGTTTGAGGTCATCTCTGATTGTGGAATAACTTTATTAAGCGCTGCGCGTGTTTCATCGCTAAGCTCTGCTAACTTACCTGAACTTTGTAATAAGGTATCAACGGCCATCACACCAGGCCCACCGCCATTAGTGAGAATAGTGAGTTGCTCAACTTTTAGAAGTTTTGGGTGCATTGCCAGCGTTTGTGTGGCTGCAAATAGCTCCCGCAAATCGTTAACGCGAAGCATCCCCGCACGTTGAAAGAGTGCATCATACACAGCATCTGAACTTTGTGTTCCACCGGTGTGGATTTCGGCGGCCAGTGCCCCTGCGCTAGTTTTACCTGTTTTTATGGCTATAACAGGTTTGCTGAATGCAGCTGCACGGGCTGCTGAAATAAAATTGCGAATATCTTCAATGTTATCAATATATAAAAGAATGGCTTTGGTTTTAGCATCACGGCCTAAGAAGTCGAGGAGCTCATCAAAGTCAATATCCAGACAGTCACCAACAGAGACAAAATACGAAAAGCCAATTTCTTTGTTTTTAGCCCAATCAAGTATGGTTGAACACACCGCGGCTGATTGCGAAACAAAAGCGAGCTTACCTGGGCTTGCAATTGTGTGCGAAAAGCTTGCATTTAAGCCAATATGCGGAATTAATAAGCCAAGGCAATTAGGCCCAAGTAAAGATACATTTGCCGTTAAAGCGGCTTCTTTTAGAGCCAGCTTTTGCTCAGGGTTAAGCCCCGCAGCAATCACCACCGCGTGTTTACAGCCTATTTCACCCAGCTCATTAATAATATTTATTAAGGTATTTTTGTTAGTACAAATAACAGCAAGGTCTGGTATTTTTGGTAACTCGGCAATACTTGGGTAGGCAAGTACACCATGCACCGCCGTGTGATTTAGACTCACGGGCATGATTGGACCTTTAAAGCCTCCTTGCAAAAGGTTACGCATTACCACAAAACCGGCTCGGTTAGGGGAATTAGAGGCGCCAATAACAGCGACTGACGTTGGATTAAAGAATTGGCTAATGCGTTTAACGCTCATGCTGTGTCCTTTGCTTGCGCATTGTTGTAAACATTTCAGGGTCTGTTAAGTTTATATACATAAGATAACCCTTTTATACATATAAGATAACCTGTTTACTGTGACTTTTCGAGTCGAAAACAGTGACCTATATCAAGGAGAAAGGCATGAGTAAAGCACAGCCATTTAATATTGTTATTGCTGCTGTGGCATTGGCAATAGGTTTACTGGGACTTGGCTTTATATTGAAAAGTGCGGCACTTGATGTCAAAGCAATGGAGCGCACCGTCAATGTTAAAGGGCTTGCTGAAATGGAAGTGGCTGCAGACACCGTAATTTGGCCATTACAATTTTCAGATGCCGATAATAACCTAGAGAAGCTTGTTGCACGCATTGAGAATAAAAATGATGCGGTGGTGGCATTTTTAAAATTACACGGCTTTAATGACGAAGAAATTAGCAATGGCAGCCAATCAATTATTGATAAACAAGCCCGAGAGTATGGGGGAGAAAATCAGCAATTTCGCTACATTGCTCGCTCAAATGTGATTGTATATTCTAGCGATATTGAAAAAGTTCAGCATGCTTTGGGTCAAGTTAGTCAATTAGCCAAGCAGGGCATTGCCGTGGTACAAGATAATTACGAAACACGCATTCAATATTTGTTTAATGGTTTAAACGAAATTAAACCAAAAATGGTCCAAGAAGCGACCGAGAAAGCACGTGAAGTCGCCATGAAATTTGCCAAAGACTCACAGTCTAAATTGGGCAAGATAAAAACGGCGCATCAAGGCCAGTTTTCGATTAATGATAGAGATTCAAACACACCACAACTTAAAAAAGTACGCGTGGTGACCAGTATTGAATATTATTTATCTGACTAAGCCAAATACAACAGCAAGAGGCAGTCGCATGTGAGTGCACACAATCACCATGCGACTCAGAGCACCTAATATAAACCCGCCACTAAATGCGATAGCAACTCCCAGCAAACCCCACTGATCTTTTAAAATGAATGCCATTAAAATTGTCACGCTGGTCGCCGCTAATAATACGTATAAATTAATCAGCGGATTGCCTTTTAATTTTATAAGACTGCTTGCGAGTATGCGTGCAGGCAGAAAAAGTTGCCCGAGTAACATGAGCATAAGCACCCAAAAACCTTGTTGTAATTGTGTTTCGCCATACAGGCTCAGCAGTGGCTTTGCTAATAGTGCTAGGATAATGATTGCGCCAAAATTAAATCGCCACAGTACACTCATTAACTCACTAACGGCTTTTGAATTATCGTTTTCGGCCATTAATATCGGTTTTAAATACTGGTTGGCGGCATTGCCTAAAATAGTCAGCAAGCCTGCAATCACAACCGCAGGAAAAAACACACTTACGCCCTGCGCGCCAAACCAATGATGAACAAGAAGTACATCGAGCTTAGCAACCAGCACTGTGCCTGCACCGCTTGCTAACATGATTAAGGAATCTTTACACCACTGTTTCGTTTGATAGCGTGCGATACGTGGTTCAATTATGCCTTTGATGAGCCAGTATTGATAACACACTACGCAGAGCATACTGCAAAACAACAACACACAAATACTGACTAGTGATAATTCGCCATAGCTAAAATAAAGCAAAAGACATAAAAGTGCGCTGAGCAGTTCAAAAATGCATTGCTGGGTGATAAGGCCGATTTTAGGTTTATTTAAAGCCACTAAAAAAGCAGACTGACTTTGCATAATGGCACCAATCGGGACTAGTAGCAGTAAATAAATAACGTGTTCTTTGGCACTTTGATGCGGTGAAATTGCTTGAAAGCTAATAACGATAGAGGCCACAAAAAGCACCCCAAAAATAGCCGACGCTGCTAAATAAACATGCCTTAAACCACGTAATAAGTCATGTTGTTGGTGTGTGTATAGCGGGTAGCTAATGCGCATTAATGATGAGGAAAAACCCATGCTGGCTGGCAGTAGAAGAATTTCACACAGCGCTAATAAAGCAGCAAAAGTACCAAATTCATCAGTGGTAAGTAACCGTGCCAAGCACAAGGTAAGAATGATACGGCTGCCATGGTTAAGGGCCGTAAAACTACTTAAAGACAAAAAGCCTTTGACGACATCTTTGTTCATATTACGACTGTTTAAGTGCCGTGATTAATTGACTCGTTGATACTTGTAAATAGGCTGCACACAGCAAAACTTTACAGTCTGCATTTGTTGGCAAATGCGACGCGTAAAACGCTTTTAGTTGAGAGATTAATGCATTTACGGCGGAAGGACTGTGGCGTTGGTCAACTTCCATCATGGCCAGCAGAGCTGAAAACTCATGCTTTGCCAGCATTTGGGTATTTTTATTACACGCGATAAAGCAGCCAATTGGCGTTAACTGATCATGGTTTAGGGTTGTTAGAGCATCAGCTAAACTTTCGTTACTTTCAAAGAGCATGAGTGAGCGTAGGTAGTTAAATGGTAGCGCGTCTGCTCTACATTGACTAAAAAGGTGATGTAACAGGGTATTGCCTTGCTGATCGGTGATACTAAACGCGTTTTGAAATTTCAGACCGGGCGTGAAAAAGCTAAGCTTATCAATATCATCGATAAAGCTCACCGCTTCGCTAGGCAAAGGGCTTGCCTCAAGTAAGTGCGCTGCAACATTTTGTAAAAACAAGTATTTTACTTCACTACTGCACGCTAGTTGATAGAGGTGTTGTAATTGCGCTGCCTGCAAAACCCCCGATAAACGTTGGTAATCGCTAAGCAGTTCTTTTAATTGATGATGCTGAAGTCGGCTGTTCAATTGATCAATAGCGCTTTGCATGAAAATACTCGTTTTTTATTATTTATACATTTATAGCTCAACGACTTGTTTAAATAAATAAAAAAGGCCGCTGAGCGGCCTTTTTAAAGTCTATTTAGTTTAAGCAGCTTGTTTTTTTGCAACCCACTGGTCAACAAATTTCTCAAGTACATTTAATGGTACTGCACCATTTTTAAGTACAACATCGTGGAACTCACGAATATCGAATTTATCACCCAGCTGTTCTTTTGCAGCTTCACGCAGCTCTAATATCTTTAACATACCCACTTTGTAAGCGGTTGCTTGAGACGGCATTACAATGTGACGCTCAACCATTTTAACGCCATCAGACGTTGCGTTTGGTGTGTTATTAACGTAATAGTCAATACCCTGTTGGCGTGTCCATTTCATCGCATGGATACCGGTATCAACAACTAAGCGACACGCACGCCATAATTCCATTGCAAGGCGACCGAAGTCTGAATATGGGTCTTCATATAAGCCCATTTCTTTTGGTACTAGCTCAGAGTATAAGCCCCAGCCTTCAACATACGCAGTGTAACCACCAAACTTACGGAACTTAGGCACGCCTTCAAGTTCTTGTGCGATGGCGATTTGCATGTGGTGGCCCGGAATACCTTCGTGATAAGCAAGTGCTTCCATTTGGTAAGTTGGCATTGCTTCCATATCGTAAAGGTTTGCGTAGTAAATACCTGGGCGAGAGCCGTCTGGCGCAGGTTGTTGATAGAACGCTTTACCTGCTGCTTTTTCGCGGAATGCTTCAACAGCTTTTACTTTTAAATCGGCTTTTGGTTTAACAATGAAAAGCTCATCTAAGCGAGATTTCATGTTATCAATGAGGGCTGTCGCTTCATCAAGGTAGCGCTGTTTACCTTCCGCTGTATTTGGGTAGTAGAACTGCTTATCAGTTTTCATGAATTGCATGAATGCTTTTAAGTCACCGTCAAAGCCTACTTTTTCTTTAATCGCGCGCATTTCGTCGTGAATACGTGCAACCTCAGCTAAACCAATTGAGTGGATTTCTTTTGCCGTTAAGTCGGTTGTTGTTGTGCGTGCAAGGGCATTGTTGTAGAACGTTTCACCGTCTGGGAATTTCCACGCACCATCACGCTCGTCAGCGCGTTTTTCTAACTGCGCTAAATAGTTAATTAACTTCGTGTAAGAAGGCTTAACAGCCGCTTTTAGTGCTTTTTCTGCATCGTTGATAAGCGCTGATTTTTCGCTTTCACTAATCTCTAATGCGGCAACTTTACGTTTAAAGTCAGCTAAAAGAGTTGAGTCTTCACCTGTATCAAATGGTGCACCATGTAGAATGTTCTTACTTGAATCAATGACATGTGGGAATACAAATTTAGGTGCGATGATACCTTTATCAGCACGCACGTCGAGGTCTTTGATTAGCTGATCAATAACCATCGTTACGCCGTTTAAGCGAGAGATATACGCTTTCGCATCTGAGACATCAGCAATTTGATGTTGGTTAATTAAAAATGCAGGGATCATCGAATGAACACCAAACATTTGATTTACAGGGTAGTTGTAATGACGCCATTTGAAATCTGCAATTTCATTTTCAAGTGCTTGTTTTTTTAGGTCGTAGCTTACTTTTGTCGCGTCATCTAATAGTTCGCGGTTAATTGCTTTTAAAGCGACAAGATCAGCTTTGGTTTGCTCAAAGTCTGCAAGAACGCGTTCTTCGCTACCATCATCCCATTTATCGTAATCTTTTTTGATACCCATGTATGTTTGATAAACAGGGCTTTTCATTACATCACGGTTAAACGTGTCTTCAAAAAACGCATTCGCTTTATCGATTTCACTTTGTACAGGTTGGGTTTGTACAGTGGGCGCTGGGGTTGGTTGTTCTTGCATTTGTTGGCAACCGCCAAGTAATGCAACACTTACCGCTGCAGCGATGAAGGTCAGTTTACGCATTATCGTTCCTTTCTTGTTAGAAATTTAATTATTAATAGAATTCTTAAACGAACAATTCTAGCAGGTCATTTAAAAAGCGCTGGCCTTTTGCACTGACTTGCCAATTGTTTTTATTATCTGTTAGTAAGCCTTTTTTAATTGCTTCGTTCAAGGCTTGTTCTTGGCTTTGCAGTGACAAATTTGTAAGCAAAGATAAATCACCTTTTGGGCAAGGCTCAACTAAACGAAAACGATTCATAAAAAATTCAAACGCTAAATCATCGTCAGCAACCTGCCATTGTTCGTACAAATAAGGCTTTGCGAGATCCATATAACCACGCGGATGTTTTACTTTTACTGTACGCGTGATGATCTTCGTATTTGCGTCAGTCACCTTACCATGGGCCCCACAGCCAATACCGAGATAATCGCCAAATCGCCAATAATTTAAGTTATGTTGACATTGGTAGCCGGGTTTCGCATAGCCAGAAATCTCGTATTGCTGATAACCTGCATCTGCAAGGAGTGCTTGTCCCTGTTCTTGAATGTCCCACAATATATCGTCGTGCGGTAACGTGGGGGGTTTTGAGGCAAACTGAGTATTAGGTTCAATTGTTAATTGATACCACGAAATATGCGGGGGATTTAATGCGATGATTTTTTCAAGGTCACTAAGTGCATCCTCAAGAGACTGCCCAGGTAAACCATGCATTAAATCTAAATTAAAACTGTTGAGCCCAGCTTGGTGTGCTTGTTTTGCTGCATAGCTTGCTTCATCTGCGCCATGTATACGACCGAGGGCTTTCAGCTTGTCGTTCTGCATGCTTTGCACACCAATCGAAATTCGGTTTATGCCAGCCGCGACATACTCTTTAAAGCGGCCTGTTTCTACAGTGCCTGGGTTGGCCTCTAAAGTGATTTCGCAGTTTTCACTCAGGCCAATTAATCTATCGACCTCGCCAAGTAAGCGGGTGTATGCCTCACCTGTGAGTAAACTTGGCGTGCCGCCACCTATAAAAATACTGTGGATTTTACGCCCTTGTACTAAATGTAAATCCGCTTTTAAGTCATCAATTAGGTGTTGAACATACTCTTTCTCGGGGATCGTACCTTTTTGACCATGGCTGTTAAAGTCGCAGTACGGACACTTTTGCACGCACCACGGTACGTGCACATATAAACTTAACGGGGGTAAACTCACAGGCCGCCTTTTTGCTGCAATTGCGCAAGTAGTTGCTTAAGTGCTTGGCCGCGGTGGCTCAGGGCATTTTTTTGCTCTTTTGTCAGCTGTGCGCTGGTGCATTGTTCTGAAGGCACATAAAAGATGGGGTCATAACCAAAACCGCCTTGGCCATCTTGGCTGTGCGTGATTTCACCTTCCCAGCTCGCACTGCAAATAAGCGGTGTCGGGTCATCAGCATGGCGCATTAAAACCAGAACACACCAAAAACGAGCGCTACGTACAGGGTTATCAGCCAGCTCGCTTAAAAGTTTATCAATGTTGTCTTGGTCACTGGCATTTTCGCCAGCAAAACGTGCAGAATAAACACCTGGTGCGCCATGTAAGCCATCGACTTCGAGGCCAGAATCATCTGCAATTGCAGGCAGCCCAGTAATCTTTGCTGCATGACGCGCTTTTATTATCGCGTTTTCAACAAATGTAGTGCCTGTTTCTGGCACATCAGGAACCTGAAAATCGCTTTGTGGAACCACATTAATGTTAAGCGGGCTAAGCATGCTCGCCAGCTCTTTTACTTTGCCAGGGTTACCCGTGGCTAAAACTAAAGTGTTGTTCATAGGGGCATTAATCTACGTAAAATTTTTGCTGAAATGTCAGTGTTTGTACTTTGCCGTTTTTATTAATCTCGATATTAAAACGGTAAATTTCTTCATTGCTGTAGTCGATTTGTGCAAGGTAATAAATCGCACCGCCTTCAACAACTTCTTTAAATTCAAGTTGTTTACTATTGCCGAGTAGGTTACGTGCCGTGCCTGTTAGTGTGGCAGTTTGCGCCGTTTTATCGCTGTTTTTTAGCACCGAAATATTAATAATTCCTTTGCTTGGGCTGCGCACTAAATCGTAGTTTTTGGCAATGTCGGGTTGTATAAAGGTTGAAGGAAAAGCGATGTAATGTACTTCAAATGGACCAAGTATTTTATATTGTGCGCCGGCTTGTTGTTCAGCCTTCGCTGCTGTTGTGAATAAACTGAGGGCAAGTAAGGTAAAAAGAATAATCTGTTTCATGGTATTTCTCACTTAATAAAAGAGGCCTTACGGCCTCTAAATTAGATACTCAATGTTTAGCCAATCAAATCAATTAATAAAAATTGTAAGAACTGCAAGGCAATGATCAGTACTAAAATTGACAAGTCTAAACCACCCAGTGGTGGAATAACTTTACGAATAGGGCGTAACATAGGTTCAGTTAGCTGGTGGAAAACCGCTTCAATAGGGTTGTAGCCTTGGCTTACCCAGCTTAATAAAGCACGAATAATTAACACCCAAAATAGTAAGTTTAACCCTTCTTTTATGACCGTGATTAACGCAGTCACAAAGACAGGCGCGGCAGCCCAACCACCATAAAACAGTAAAAAGACGGCACTAAGCTTTGCCACTGCGACTAAATACGCAAGGACTAACGACGCGATGTCAAAGCCACCCAACCCTGGAATGATTTTACGTAATGGGTTTACTGCAAACGATGTGGCTTTTACCACAAACTGGCTAATTGGATTATAAAAGTCAGCTTTTGCCGCTTGTAACCAAAAGCGTAAAAGGACCACCATTAAAAAGAGATCAAAAATAATCTCAACGAGGAATTGCATGGCTTGCATAGTTTTACCTTCAACAAAGTAAGCTTAAAGTTCTTTTTCCATTTCTTCTGCGCGGGCAATACAGGCATCCATTGCATCGGCAACGGTACCAACAAGGCCTTGTGCTTTCAGGTGCTCAACGGCTGCGTGAGTTGTACCGCCTTTTGATGTGACGTTTGCACGCAGCTGTGAAATACTAATGTCTTGCTGAGAAAGCGCCATTTCAGCTGCACCTAGCGCCGTTTGTTGTACTAAGCGGCGTGCATCTTCATCACTAAAGCCAAGTGCTTTTGCCTTTTCTTCGATGGCTTCCATAAATAAGAAAAAGTAAGCGGGCGAAGAGCCGGTAACGGCGATGATATCGTTTATTTGCGACTCTTGCTCGACCCATACAACAATACCTGTACATTCAAATACTTGCTGTACAAACTCATGCTCTTCTGCGGTTTCGTCAGCGCCAAATAGACCCGACACGCCACGACCAAGTAATGACGGTGTATTTGGCATACAACGAACCATTTTTACCTTTTGGCCCAGCATTTCACGTAAACGATTTACGGTTAAACCTGCCGCGACAGAGATAAATAGCTTGTCGCTAAAATCAACGCCTGAATCTTGGAATGATTGGCATAAATCGCCCATCATTTGTGGTTTAACAGACAATACAATCACATCTGCATCACGAAGTGCCGCGTTGTTATCCGCGGTGGTTTGCACCCCGAAATCAGCAGCAACCTTAGCTAATTTCTCTTGGTTGCGATTGGTTGCAATGATGTTTTTTGCTGCAAAACCGTTCTTTACCATGCCGCCAATAATGGCGTAGCTCATGTTACCCGTGCCTATAAATGCGATTTTTTTATCTGACATATGTCTGTTATCACCTTTTAATTTCGTTGGCCAAATATATCCGTGCCAATGCGTACCATGGTTGAACCAGCTGCAATTGCTGCTTCAACATCGTTACTCATACCCATCGACAAGGTGTCTACTTGGGGATATTGGGCCTTTAGTTTATCAAAGCAAGCGCTTAATTGCTCAAAATATTGTAATTGTTGCTGTGCATCGTCGGTTTTGGCTGGGATAGCCATCACGCCACGCAAACATAAATTATCGCAGCCACTAATAAATTCTGCCAGTGACATTAGCTCATCAGGGTGGCAGCCTGACTTAGCCTCTTCTAAACTGATATTAACTTGGATTAATACGTTCAGTGGTGTTTTGTCTTTTGGTCTTTGCTCGTTAAGACGTTTGGCTATTTTTGTACGGTCGACACTTTGTACCCAGTCAAAATGTGTGGCCACTTGGGCGCTTTTATTGGACTGAATGGGGCCAATAAAGTGCCAAACTATGTCTGTTAAGTGGGCAAGTTCAGTGACTTTTGTCACGGCTTCTTGCACGTAAGACTCACCAAATTGGCGTTGGCCGTGCTGGTAGGCAGCCACAATATCTTCGACTGGTTTAGTCTTTGAAACTGCTAACAAGCTAATAGCGTGTTCATCGCGTTGATTATTTTTTGCAGCTAGGGCAATTCTTGCGTAGGCGGATTTGAGTCGTTCTGCTATTGTAACCATATAATTATCAGTTGGTTGTGGAGTCATAAATGGATATTACCGAATTATTGGCCTTTAGTGTGCAACACAAAGCCTCGGATTTACACTTATCATCGGGTGTGTCACCTATGATACGCGTTGATGGCGATGTGCGTCGTATTAATATTCCAGCATTAGAACAAAAAGATGTAAATAGTCTGGTTTACGATATTATGAACGATAATCAGCGTAAGGACTATGAACAAAACCTAGAAGTGGATTTTTCATTTGAAGTCCCTAATCTTGCGCGTTTTCGTGTTAATGCTTTTAATTCAAACCGTGGTCCTGCGGCGGTATTCCGTACTATCCCCAGCGAAGTATTAACGCTTGATGATTTAGGTGCGCCAGATATTTTTAAAACCATTTCCGATAACCCGCGTGGTTTAGTGTTGGTTACTGGGCCCACGGGTTCGGGTAAATCAACTACCTTAGCGGCAATGGTTGATTACATTAATCAAACTAAGCATCATCATATTCTCACGATTGAAGATCCTATCGAATTTGTTCACGATAACAAACTGAGTCTGATTAACCAACGTGAAGTGCACCGTGATACTCACAGTTTCTCGAATGCGCTGCGCAGTGCGTTGCGTGAAGACCCAGATGTTATCTTGGTTGGTGAGCTACGTGACTTAGAAACTATCCGTCTTGCTATGACCGCGGCCGAAACGGGTCACTTGGTTTTTGGCACTTTGCATACGACCTCGGCACCAAAAACAATCGACCGTATTATTGACGTTTTCCCTGGTGAAGAAAAAGACATGGTGCGCTCAATGTTGTCTGAATCATTACGGGCTGTTATCTCGCAAACACTGCTTAAAAAAGTAGGGGGCGGGCGAGTGGCTGCACATGAAATCATGATTGGTGTGCCTGCAATACGAAACCTGATCCGTGAAGATAAAATTGCGCAGATGTACTCATCGATTCAAACGGGAGCATCTCATGGCATGCAAACCATGGATCAATGTTTAGCAAATCTAGTGAACTATGGGATTGTTACAAACGCGGATGCGCGTGCGAAGGCGCAAGATAAAACCCAATTTGGTGGCTAACGGAGAAAGTTGACATGTCTTTACCTTTAAATCATTACTTAAAAGTGATGATTACTAAAAACGGCTCTGACTTATTTGTTTCAAGTGAGCTGCCAGTAAGTGCGAAAATTAATGGTGAACTCATCCCGTTAAGTGACGAGAAACTTTCTGATGAAAGCGCACTTGCTATGGTTGAGTCAGCGATGAACGAGAAGCAGCGCAAAGAGTTTCACGACACCAAAGAGTGTAACTTTGCGATTGCTAACGATGAAGGCCGTTTCCGTGTTTCGGCATTTTGGCAGCGCGATCGGGCTGGCATGGTTATTCGTCGAATCGTGACCACCATCCCTGATGTTACTGATTTAGGCTTACCCTCTATTCTTACCGATGTGATCATGGCGAAACGGGGTTTAGTTCTGTTTGTAGGTGGCACGGGAACGGGTAAGTCAACCTCGCTTGCGGCACTGCTTGGTTATCGTAATCGAAACCAGCGCGGGCACATTTTAACTATTGAAGACCCGATTGAATTTGTCCATGAACATCGTAAAAGTATCATTACTCAACGTGAAGTGGGCCTTGATACCGAGAGTTTCGAATCGGCGTTGAAAAGCTCACTGCGTCAGGCGCCAGATGTCATTTTGATTGGTGAGATTCGCTCGCAAGAAACCATGGAGTACGCATTAAGCTTTGCTGAAACAGGGCATTTATGTGTGGCAACACTGCATGCTAATAATGCTAACCAAGCCATTGACCGTATCATGCACTTAGTGCCAAAAGAAAAGCACGATAAACTTAAGTATGACTTAGCACTTAACTTACGTGCCATCGTCGCGCAGCAATTAGTGCCGACCTCTGATGGGGAAGGGCGCGTTGCTGCCATTGAAATTTTACTTAATTCTCCTATGGTTGCGGAGCTTATTAAGCGCGGCGATATTGGCTCAATAAAAGAGACCATGGCAAAATCGAAAGAAATGGGAATGCAGACCTTCGACCAAGCTTTGTTCGAACTTTACAAGCAACATCGCATCAATTATGCCGATGCCTTGCATCATGCTGATTCACCAAACGACTTACGCTTGATGATTAAGCTGCAAAATAATGAACAAAAGGGTGCTGGATTCTTACAGGGCGTCACCATTGATGGCCTTGATGGTAAGAGTGAGGACTGATGTTGTTGCGAATAAATTTAATCGCTGTGTTATTGCTGTTGAGTTGTGCGCTGCCCGCGCACAGTATTGATGCAAATGAAGTGGTTATTTTTATTCGCGATGATGTGTTTGATGATTACAGCCGGTTTTTAAAAGGGCGAGAGCCTATTGAAGTAAAAGACTTTAGCGGCGCGTATATTCGTCGTGATGTGGTTGATATGATCATTGCCCAGCAAGCTTTGATATTGGGGGGATTTACTAAGCCTTTTCGATATCACAAAGGCAATATCAATTACCGAAACACCAAACTGTTAGAAAATGGTAAGTTGCTTATTAGTTTTGACAGTGTGTGGTCACTCGATGCAAATAAGTTGACACGGGATGTGTATGTGTCCGCCCCGGTGATCCGCGAAGGGGAGTATTTTGCGGGGGTATATACTTCTCCTCGTAATGAAAAAGTATTTAAGATAAACCAGCTGTCTGACTTTTCTCAGTTAACGGCGGTTTCTACACCACGCTGGCAAACCGATTGGCAGACACTGTCTGCGTTACCGCTAAAAGAATTACTGCGCGAAGATGAGTGGCTGAGCCAAGTCCGAATGGTATCAATGCAATGGGTTGATTTTGTGATGATGCCCTTAATGCCAAGTTTAAATAATCGCTATATTCTGGAAGATATTAACCTTGTCGCGGTGCCTGATGTGCTACTGCAGCTAAATGATAGTCGTCATTTTATTATTTCGAAGAAACACCCCGATGGCAAAGCAGCGTATACGGCTTTGCAAAAAGGCTTGCAGCAATTACGCGAGGCGGGTGCAATAGAAAAAGCCTACCGCGAGGCAGGCTTTATTCCTGATTTAACACACTATACGGTTATTAATAAACAACCTTAGTCGCCATAAAACTGTTCAAAGAAACTTTCAAGAATAATAACCGCAGACATATTATCCACGTTACCCTTACCTAGATTTCTGTAACCGCCTTGTTCAAATAAGCGCGCTTTGGCATCTGCCGTGGTGAGCCTTTCATCCTGGGTTTCAACCGGAATCGCAAAGTGATTGTGTAGTCGGTTCGCAAACTTTTTGGCTTTGAATGTGACATCTTGCGTGGTGCCATCCATATTGAGTGGCAAGCCAACAACCATCAAATCAGGTTGCCACTCATCGACCTGTTTTTTAATAAGTTGCCAGTCTGGGATACCGTCTTTTGCTTTCACTGCTTGTAAGCTAGAGGCTGTCCCTGTTAACTCTTGACCTATGGCGATACCAATGCTTTTGGTACCAAAGTCAAAGCCCATTACAGTGCGTTCACCGATGGGCTTAAAAGTGCGTTTTGTCATAGTTGCCGTTTAATTAGTGCGTTTAGGTTAAGCGTGACCGGCTTCAGAGCTTAGTTGACTGACATCAAAACCCAGCATAGAAACCGCTTTTTCCCAGCGTTTTTCTACGGGGGTATTAAAAATAATCTCAGGGTCAGCTTTAATGATTAGCCACGCATTTTCAAGTAGTTCTTGTTCAAGTTGTCCTTGATCCCACCCGGCATAACCTAAGGTGATAATAAACTGCTCGGGTGCTTGCGCTGTGGTGAGAGTTGCGAGCACATCTTTTGAGGTGGTGATCATAATATCACTACTGAGCTTTTGACTCGCCGTGTAGCCCGGCTTAGGCGAGTGCAGTACAAAGCCGCGATCCGTTTTCACGGGGCCGCCGGCGAACACTGCGCGGCCTGCGGCTTGTTGCGTCTTGTCGTTATCAATCTCGATTTTATCGAGTAACTCACCCACCGTGATATTGATAGGCTGGTTAATCACCAAGCCCATCGCACCATCTTGATTATGCTCACAAATATAAGTAACAGCACGCTTGAAAAAAGGGTCTTGCATGCTTGGCATCGCGATTAAGAAATGGTTCTCTAATGACTGCATAGGTCGCCCCTTTTGTTAGGTTTAATTAAGTATGGCTCAGTTTTCTCTCAATGGCATCAAATAAGTGACCAGTAATTGAAATGTCGTAAGCGGCTTCAATTTCTTTGACACAGGTTGGTGCCGTCACATTGATTTCTGTTAGGCGGTCGCCAATAATATCTAAACCAACAAAAATAAGCCCTTTCGCTTTTAGTGTCGGTGCGACAGCTTCAGCAATTTTACGGTCTGAATCACTAATAGGACGTGCTTCGCCACGACCGCCAGCCGCAAGATTGCCGCGCGTTTCGCCATTTTGAGGAATGCGAGCAAGGCAGTATGGCATGACTTCACCATCAACGACTAATACGCGTTTATCGCCTTGTTTTATTTCTGGAATATAGTTTTGTGCCATGGCAAAACGGCTACCATGTTCAGTCAACGTTTCGCAAATAACACCAATATTCGCGTCGTCTTCTTTAACGCGGAAAATTGACGCTCCCCCCATACCGTCCAATGGCTTTAAGATAATGTCTTTATGCTCAGCTAAAAATGCACGAATATCGGCTTGGCTTCGTGTTACGAGCGTATCTGGAGTGTGCTCACTAAACCAAGCGGTGAACAGTTTTTCATTGGCATCACGTAAACTCTGTGGTTTGTTGATAACCAACGTGCCTGCTTGTTCTGCACGCTCTAAAATATAAGTTGCGTAAATATATTCGGTATCAAAAGGAGGATCTTTACGCATTAAAATTACGTCTAAATCAGCAAGGGCAATGGAGGCTTTTTCTTCAAGCTCATACCAATGATTTACATCATCAAATACACGGGCTTTTGCTGCTGTGGCATAGCCTTGACCTTGGCGCAGTGACAGGTCGTCCATTTCCATGTAGTAAAGTTCGTAACCGCGTTTTTGTGCTTCCATCATCATTGCGAAGCCAGTGTCTTTTTTAATATTAAAGCCACTAATAGGATCAGAGATTATGCCTAACTTAATTGCCATGTTTTTGCCTTTCAATGGTATTGCCATACTGTGGTTAGTGATCTTGATATATGGGTGTTTTTACGATTTTCAATTCGCTAAATCACCAAACTGTAATTGCAATGCACTCAGTACCGTTAATGCCGCGGTTTCGGTGCGCAGTACACGTGGGCCTAAACGAATATCAACGAACGCTTGTTGTTTCGCAATCTCAAGCTCTTCATCGGTAAATCCTCCTTCAGGGCCCACTAAGAACCGCACGCCTGACGAAGGAACTTGAATGGTCTTAATGCTGTGCTCTGCACGTGGGTGCAAGGTTAACTTTATGGCATCGCTGCTTTGTTCTAACCACTCTTTGATATCAATTGGAGGGTGCACCACAGGGACAAAATTTCGTCCAGACTGCTCAGCAGCTGCGATGGCTATTTTTTGCCATTGTTGGTGTTTTTTAGCTAAACGTTCACCGCTGAGTTTGACACCACATCGTTGACTAAAAATAGGGGTGATTTCAGTGATCCCCAGCTCCACTGATTTTTGAATAGTAAAGTCCATTTTGTCACCTCGTGAAACCCCCTGACCTAGGTGGATTTTAAGTGGAGACTCTACGTCATGATCAATAAACTCGAGTGGTTGTACAACGACGTTCTTTTTACTTACTTCAATGATTTCACTGAGGTATTCGCCACCTTCACCATTAAATATTGACACCTGCTCACCGACTTTCATACGAAGTACGCGACCAATATGGCCAGCAGCATCTTCATCAAGGGTGACGGGGTTATCTAATATGATAACGGAAGGTTGATAAATATGAGGAACTCGCATGGGCTGTCACTTATAAAATAATTTAGCGATATGGTAAGTAAGCAGCGGCTTAGGTGCAATTATTTATTTAAATCTTCGCTTAAAGTGAGGATTTCAGCGCGCGTTTCGGCAATATCTGTTTGGCAAGATAGGTGGTTAATATGTGCGGGATCAGGGCAGGGAATGAAATCAAAGCCTTGCTCGTCTTGGTTTACTAAAAAGCGTACTTTATGCAGTGAGTTATAAATAAATTTTTGCGCGTCGTCTGCTAATTGGTAATCGGTTTGATTAATTAAAACACCTTGAATGTTATGGTGTTCATGTAAATAGCTGGCAAGCTCAGAGACACTTATTTCATTACTAAAATCACAGTAGCAATAATCTTTGATGAGTTGTTCAAACATCAGTTTGACCATATGACGGCTATTCGCACCTGCTACCACAAGGGTAGACCCTTGTGCGTTGGCAAAGTAATGTTGCGTAAATGCGCGACTAAAGTCACTGTCTACATCAACAAGTAAGTAATTGTTTACTTTAAATGGCATGGTGCCTCACGATGTACGTACTTCCGTATCAAATTGAAAACATACTAATTAGTAAATAGCCTATCGCGCCGAAAACGGCAAACTCTATGCATGCAATACCTATGTTATCTTGGTGATCCACTTCTAATGATGTATCTATATTGGGTAGTGAAATATATTTAATTATGTAGCTTAGCACATATAACAATACCCACATCGCACCACAGTGAGACACTAAAGTAAATAAGTTTTCAACCATCTTACCACTAATAAATGAAGCACTGGCAAGACCAGCGTAACCCGCCAATGCAAGGCCAATAGACTTACCCGCATAGCGAATACCAATAGAGGTGTTTTCTAAATTAAAGTTACTTTGTAATGAGGCACCTTGATTTGCTTTAGCAAAGCGGTATTCACGAATTTTACTGTCCAGCGCAAACATCCCTTGTAATACAAAGAAACTGACCGTTGCGATTAATAAACTACTGTATCCTTGAGTATGGCACCAGTTGTAAAGTCCTAAACTGATAATACAGTTTGCGATTAACATACCGGAGTCAACAAGCGCGGCACACACGTTTTGCTTGAGAATGGCGGCCTCTTCGTTAAAGCGATGTAGAATCCATTTGCGATGAATTAAGTGGCCGACTTTAATAAAGGCAAATAATAACGCGATTAAAATAACCACCTTGAGTGGGTTAGACTGGGCTGCACTTAAACTAATTTCATCAAAAATGTACGCGATAGTCGCGATCACTACTAAGATTTCACTGGCAAAGCTGATCCCCATTGCAAAGTTATCATGCTGGGCTAGTTCTTCCTTAAGCGCTTGTTTTGCTTTGATTTGCGTTAGGATGCGTAGGAGCACGATGGTGACGCAAATTACAGCGAAACTAATGGCAATCGCAAGTAAACTAGTGTTAGATAGTGATAAATATTGCATGCAGATCCCTGCTAAAAAGATTCTTTGATAATCATTCTAGTACGGTTACAGGTAAGTTAAAAGAGAGTATTTAATGAGTAATTTACACCCGCTTCCAGAAGCGCTTCAGCAGCTAGGTCAGACACGCTTTGCTGATTTGTATCCAGGCCAAGATGTTGAACCAAGTATTGTTAACTTATTGTCTTTAAGTGACTTTGCCTGGAGCTGCTTACAATCGCAACCAACATTAAAAGCGTGGTTGTTAGATACCTATGAACTTGCTAATCGCACCACAGAACCGCCCCTCAATAGCAATGAACTCTCAACCCTTGATGATGCGGCGGCAATGGCAAAATTGCGTGTATACCGAGAAAAATATTGGCTAAAAGTCGCCTATTTAGACTTATGTTGCCAAAACCCGATTGATGACAGCATTGCTTATATCTCCGAGCTTTCAGATCAACTTATCGACAGTGCGAATCAGTGGGCATTTGCACAAGTAGCAAACGTGAGTGGCACACCGCTGAACAGTGCTGGAGAGGCCATTCCTATGATGGTACTTGGCATGGGGAAATTAGGGGGCAAAGAGCTTAATTATTCGTCTGATATTGATTTGATTTTTTCATACCCGCGAGATGTCGCAACCCAAGGTGGACGTCGCTCTGTCGAAGCACAGGTCTTTTACACAAAGGTTGCCCAAAAGCTTATTATGGCGCTAAATCAAACCACCGTTAATGGCCAAGTTTTTCGTGTTGATATGCGTCTGCGCCCATTTGGCGAAAGTGGCCCTCTGGTCATGAGCTTTCAAGCACTTGAAGATTATTACCAAGAACAAGGGCGTGAGTGGGAGCGCTACGCCATGCTTAAAGGGCGTTTAATTGGCGCTGAAAATGGTTACTGGAAAGAGTTTTATGAGCTACTAAGGCCCTTCGTATACCGACGTTATATCGATTTTTCGGTGATTGAATCTTTACGAAAAATGAAACAAATGATCGCACAAGAAGTACGCCGAAAACGTTTAACTAATAACATAAAACTTGGCGCAGGCGGAATTCGTGAGGTGGAATTTGTGGTGCAAGCACTGCAAATGGTTCGCGGCGGGCGCGAAGCTAACTTGCAAACTCAGTCGCTCTTATTAGCTTTGCAAGAGCTTGTTAATAATCAAGTGATTGAGAAAAAAGAAGCTGATTTACTTAAGCATAATTACTTAGCGCTTCGTCGTATTGAACAGTATTTACAAATTTTCGCAGACAAACAAACACAAACATTGCCAGATGACGCGCAAAATCAGCAGCGTTTATGCTACTTACTTAAGCAGCCCGATTTTGATAGCTGTCTTGTGGCTATTAATAAAATAATGGCCGACGTGCACGGTGAGTTTGAGCAGGTGATAGGCTTTGAAAGTGACAGTGCAGACCCATGTGAAAGTGAATTTATCAGTGCATGGGAAATGACCGACGTCAGTTTGATGTGTGAGCCTAATCTAGATTGGCAGACTGCGCTTGATGATTTTAAAGCACGCTTAACGAAAGCCAAAATAGGCACCCGTGGTCGTGATATTCTCGATAAACTCATGCCACTATTGCTTAAGCAACTTACGGTAACGAAAGCGAGTAGCGATGCCTTTACCATGATTTGCCAAGTGCTGAATAAAATTATCTCGCGAACGGCTTACCTAGAGCTTTTATATGAAAACCCAGGTGCACTTAATCAATTGGTTGCACTGTGTTGTCATAGTAAATGGATTGGCGAACATATTTCTCGTTATCCAATTTTGCTTGATGAATTAATTGATCCCCAGGTGCTTTACAAACCAACGCCGTTATCTGCTTACAAAGATGAAATTAGGCAGTATTTTCTACGCATTGAGCATGGCGATCTTGAGTTACAAATGGAAGCTTTACGCCAGTTTAAGCAAACTCATCAATTGCGGATTGCCGCGGCCGATGCCACTGGTGTTCTTGATGTCATGAAAGTAAGCGATCACTTAACTGCGCTTGCAGAAGCGATTGTAGAGCAAGCGGTTAATATTGCATGGCATGCTTGTGTTGAGCGTTTTGGCCGACCAACAAATACCTCGGAGCAAGAAAAAGGATTTGCAGTCATTGCTTATGGAAAAACGGGGGGATTTGAAGTGGGCTACGACTCTGATCTCGATTTAGTGTTTGTTCACAACCACGATGGCAGCAGCTACACCGATGGCGACAAGTCGATTGATTCGCGTCAATTTTATTTAAAACTCGCTCAGCGATTAATGCACTTATTTAATACTCGTACAGCATCAGGCATATTGTATGAGCTGGATACGCGTCTGCGCCCTGAAGGGGCGTCGGGGTTACTCGCAATTAATCTTGAAAGCTACTACCACTACCAGCAAACGCAGGCATGGACATGGGAGCATCAAGCCCTTGTACGCTCGCGTATGATCTACGGTCAGGCATCGTTGAGTGAACGTTTTGCAGAAATTCGTCAAGATGTATTGTGCCAAGCGCGTGAAGCAGACAAATTACAAAAAGACGTGGTTGAAATGCGCGAAAAAATGCGTGCCCATCTTGCCAAGGGGACCGAAGAGTTATTTGATTTAAAGCAAGACCAAGGCGGTATAACCGATATTGAATTTATCACTCAATATGTTGTGCTCAAAAATGCGCATCAGCACCGTGCGCTGACATGTTGGTCTGATAATGTGCGCATTTTGGCTGATGCCGCTCGTTTTGGGTGTATTTCAGAACGTATGCAGCGCGATTTAGTCGCTGCATACATTGAGTATCGCTCGCGTTATCATATGATGAGTTTAAATCAGCAAGGCCGTTGTGCCCCTCGTGCTGAGCTAACTCAGCACATAGCACTTGTAAAGCAGGTGTGGCAGCAAGTATTAGCTTTTTAAACGACGGCAGTTTTCACGTACATAAGCAGAGGGCAGTTCAGTGATCACCGCTGCTCTTTGCTTAAAGCAGAAAAATGTATACACCTCGCTTTCAAAGTCGTCGTTAATTGCCCTGCCTACTTGGTACAGGGCAGAGACAAAATTACTATCAACACGAAAGTGATCTTTAACAACGTAATCTTTGCTTAAATACCAATACAACACAATGTCTTCGTTACGTGCGTAATCGGACAACACATCCTTGAGGGTTGTGCCGTTTTCAAAGCGACGCGGTTGCACATCACCCGTCCAGTTAGGTGAAGAGGGCTCAACGACTTTTTCTCGTTCAAACAACGCCATATCAAGGCTTGTTTCAGGTGCGGGCAACTTGAGTACGTATTTATCACGCTCGTTGTCTTTACTGTTCACTTGATTTCTAAGGGCAGCGTAAAAACGGGATAGTCCCTGTGCTGCAGCATTCTGAGTATCCTTGATATCAAGAACTGGCCCGCTGCCAAATAAAAAATAAATCGCAGCAGCAATTAAAATTACAGCTAATGATAAATGCTTAACCCAAAACCACATTTCTAATTCTCTTGTTGTTTACTCGTTTAATAAAACCATACAAATTAAAAATTGTCACTCTACTTATAATAAGATGGGGCATTCTCATCAGGGCGTGTTTTAAAACGGCGGTGTAACCACATGTATTGTTCGGGCGCTAAGTCGATTGCCTGTTCCATACGTTGGTTAACACGCGTCACATCTGTCAGGTTATCGCCAGATGGAAAATTTTCAAGAGCCGGCAGTACCGTTAAATGATAACGCCCTTGCTCATCTCTGCGACTGGTCAAGCTCACCGTTTCACAATATTTACTGCTTGAAAAAAGTAATGTTCCCGTGGTGGTTGCTGCATCTTGAACGGCATAAAAGGGCGCAAACTCACAACGGTTACGGCCATAATCTTGATCAGGTAAGTAATAGCATACTTTTTTGTTTTTAAGCGCTTGTAGTAAGCCTTTTACATCGCGTTTGCCAATTAGGTATTCGTTAGAACGCAACCGCCCGTTGGTGGTGAAGTATTCCATCAATGGGTTATTGTGTGGGCGATAAAAGCCTATGCCTTGGTGCTTTATTCCCATGATTCGGCTGGCCATTTCTAAATGCAAAAAATGTGGAACCAGTAACAAAACTCCTTTACCCGATTGCTGCGCTTTTTCAAAGTGTTCAAGTCCTGTTACTGAACCAAACACTTTTTTAATTCGCCACTCTGGCCACCACCAAGCCATGCCTGTTTCCATCATGGCTATGCCGGTGTTTTCCATGTTTTTTAGTACCAACTCACGTTGCTCGTGTTCAGGCATATTAGGAAAACATAACCGAATATTTACTTCTGCAATATGGCGGCGGCGCTTCATAAAGCGATGCACTAAACGGCCGATGAGTTTGCCGAGAAATAATTGGAATTTATGTGGTAACCAAGAAATTAAATACAGAAAAAACACGCCAACCCAAGTAAGCCAATAACGAGGGCCTAAAAAAGACGCTTTAAAGGGAGATGAACTAACCACAAAAATTATCTCTAAAAATAAAAAAGCTAGTTTAACTGTAAGTGTTTAAAAATACAAAAAGCCAGCAATAGCTGGCTTATAGAATCGTCAAGAATGATAAAAAATACTTAGATTTCTTTTAATCCTTGATTAATCGCGACGAGGTCTTCACCTGTTAATGTACCCGCAGCTTGCTTCAAGCGTAATGTAGAAACAACATAACGGTAACGTACGTTGGCAAGGTTACTTTTCGCGTTATAAAGATTTTGTGTGCTGATCAGTACGTCAACAATGGTACGTGTACCGACTTCAAAACCTGCTTCAGTCGCTTTTAATGCACTTTCGGCTGACACAACCGCTTGTTGAAGTGCTTTGTATGTAGCGATATCTGAAACCACTTGGTTATAAGACGTAATAACAGAACGTGTAACTGCACGTAAGCTTGCTTCTAAATCTTCGCTTGCTGCAACGTAGAATGCACGCGCTTGATCTGTCGCAGCTACGGTTGCTCCGCCAGAGTAAATTGGTACACTGAAATTAACACCCACTCTGGCCGTATCTGTGCGTGGCTCATGTGAGTTTTTATTTAAATCTTCTAGGCCGTCACTGTACGATGCGTTGAGTGTCAGCTTAGGGTAGTGCCCTGCTTTTGCTAAGTCGATTTGATCTTTTGCAATATCGACAGTCACTTTTGACACTTGCAGATTTAAGTTTTTCTCTTCAGCGATTTTTATGTAATCAGTTGACTGTTTACTAGGTGCAACCGTTGAAAAAGTGTCCGTGTTCAACATGTCTAATTTAGCATGATATTTACCCGTGATTTCACGCAGTTGCTCACGCGCTGTTTCGACACTGTTCTTAGCAACAATTTCTTTTGCGACTGAGTTATCAAACTGAGCTTGGGCTTCATGAACGTCAGTTATCGCGGTTAAACCCACTGCATAGCGCTCTTTTGTTTGTTGAAGTTGGCGCTCAATGGCACGTTTCTCAGCTTGCACAAACTCTAAGTTATCAATCGCGCTCAATACATTGAAATAGCCTTCTGCCACACGCACGATAAGATCTTGTTTTGCAAAGTCGTATTGTGCAGATGCTTGTAAAGCCTGTTTATCAGCAATACCTAGGGTATTCCAAGCACCTAAATCAAATAATGTTTGGCTTAAGCTGATGCCACGGCTGAATACATCTGTATCGCGACTAAACTCAGCATAACCTGTCGCATCAGTGCCTTCGTATAATGTTGAATCTGTTGATTCATAGCCAAGGCTAAGACCAATTTGCGGTAATAGTGCACTTAACGCGCGATCGCTCTCATAAGCTTGCGCATCTGCTTGGGCTTTTGCTTTAAGTACGGTAGGATCGTTTGCTGTTGCAATCTCGTAAACTTGAAGTAGGTCTTCAGCGTAACTTGCTGTTGCAGTCAATGCGCTTGAAAAACCGATAAGCGCAGCGAGTAGTGTTTTTTTCATTGTTCGTTCAGTCCTTAGACAATTTTCGTACTGTCACCATGGTACTCTTTTTTAATGAATAACCAAAAAAAAAATACGTAAATCTGCATGTCCAAGTGTAACAGAATATAATTGGCCGTATTTTTTACGCATAATGTATAGGAAATAGAGAATGAAAATAACCGCAATCTCACAATTTAGCCATGACGACATAGAGTTAAAGCCTATTGAACGTGTTTATGATGGTTTTTTTAAGATCAATTTATATTGCTTTCGTCATGCACTGTTTGCCGGTGGACAGTCTGTCGAAGTAAAGCGTGAAATATTAGAACGAGGCCATGCGGTTGCCGTACTTCCTTATGATCCGGTGACTGATCAGGTGTTGTTAATTGAGCAAATACGCATTGGGGCATTGGCCTCAAAACACTCTCCTTGGTTACTTGAATGCATAGCGGGTATGGCTGATGGCAGTACTGACTATGAAGAAGTCGCCAAACGCGAAGCGTTTGAAGAGGCGGGGATTGAGCTTGATAAACTTGAATTCATGATGTCGTATCTTTCAAGTCCGGGTGGAACAACAGAGCGTTTGTTCTTGTATTTAGCCTATACTGACCTATCTCAATACCAAGGTGGTATTTTTGGTCTTGATAACGAAGATGAAGACATCAAAACACATATAATGTCATATGATGAAGCCATGCTGCGATTGGAGCAAGGTGAAATAGACAATGCTGCAACGGTTATTTCGCTACAATGGTTAGCACTGAACAGGCAACGTATAGTGTCTGATTTGCAAAACGACTAACGAGTAGGGGGCATTTTGACGTACGTCACGGCTGAACAACGTTACATTCAGAGCTTACCTAAGTACTTAACTTTGTGTGAGCACAATTATGTGCGTGCATTAAAGTTACTTCCTCAAGAGCGTCAAGTTGACCAAGAACGTAAAGTTCAGTTGGGAAGTAGTACTTTTGTGGTCAAAATTGACAATACAGCAAAGTACACCATGGATATCTCGATTAGCCAGGAAGCGGGGCACGTACATTCGGTTAAACCGCTGTATTTAACCGTTCGTATGTACCATGATGCGAAAGTCGCCGAAATAATTCATCATGATTTTCATCAGCGCATTAAACCTTCGTATGCTTATCCTAATCCAAATATGCATCAAAAAGACGAGAAATATCAGCTGAATGCTTTTTTATATGACTGGTTAGTGGCTTGTGTTGAAAATGGTCGCGCAGTATTAAATTGGGATGTTAACAATGGCTTGGTTTAGCGACGCTTACCATTTTGAAAAATCGCAGTTAACGGTTGCCCATATTACAGATTGCCACTTATTTAAAGATCAAAGTGGCGAGTACTTTGGGGTTAATACCGCAGAGTATTTTGCACGTTGTTTAGCCGCAATTGCAGAGCATCAAGTCGACTGCGTTGTATTTGGTGGTGACTTAACGCAAGATCATAGCAGCGATTCATACCAGTTATTCGCTAAACTAATTGCGGATTCACCGTTGTTGTGTCCCGTATTTTGGTTGCCGGGTAATCACGATGAATTACAGGAATACCATGCGATTGCGGGTTCTCACATTTTAAGCCATAAGCGAATTACTTTTCAGGGTGGGCAATTATTGTTGGCTAACTCGAAAGGCGCAACACCTGCGGGGTGGGTAAAGCAGGCGCATTTAGAGGAGCTTAGTAAGGGAGTGGATGACATACCTAGTGTGGTGTTTTGTCATCATAACCCATTACCTATAAACGGTTATCTCGATAAACACCTCCTTGAAAATGGCCCGCAATTGTTAAATGCGTTGGTGAACACTCATCACTGCATCGCGTTGTTTCATGGTCACGTTCATCATGATTATAAGTATGCATTTCGCGGCTTGAATATATACGCAACACCCGCAAGCTCCATCCAGTTTACCAAGCAAACTACACAGTGGCAGCAAGAGGATTTAGGGCCTGCTTTTCGTTTAATTACCCTAAACTTTGATGATACGCATAGCGTGCAATTAACAACGGATGTAGTATGGCTAAACGGGTAATTTATATTCATGGCTTTAACAGCTCTGAAAAGTCTTATAAAGCGGTGCGTTTTGGTGAGCATATGGCGCAATTTGATGTTGACTATCAAGTGCCTCGTTTAACCCATGAGCCATTGCATGCCATGCTACAGCTAGAGCAGCTCATCACGGCAGATACCGTGTTGTTAGGCAGTTCGCTTGGTGGGTTTTATGCGACGTATTTGTCGCAGCGTTATGGCCTCCCTGCTGTTGTCATTAATCCCGCGGTTCGTCCTTTTGAGCTGCTTGATAATCTCTTGGGACCAAACTATAACCCGTATCAAAATGTTCATTATGAGCTTGATAAGCGGCATATGGATGCATTGCGCAGCTTGTATTTAGCGCAAATAAAAACGCCGTCATTACTCTATTTGTTACAGCAAACAGGCGACGAAGTACTGCCTTATCAAGAGGCGGTTAAATATTATTCTCAGTGTAAGCAACGCGTTGAATTTGGAGGCGATCATAGTTTTATCGGCTTCGAACAAACCTTTGCAAGTATTGTAGATTTTCTTAAAATCACGTAAAACATAGCTAAGCGCATAAAAGATATAAAAACTATGAGTCAGCAAAATTATAACGCCGAAGCAATTGAAGTCTTAAACGGGTTAGAACCTGTTAAACGCCGCCCTGGTATGTATACCGACACGGTGCGTCCTAATCATTTAGGCCAAGAGGTTATCGATAACAGTGTCGATGAAGCAATGGCAGGCCATGCAACAAAAATAGATGTCATTCTTCATGAAGATAACTCATTAGAAGTCATTGATGATGGCCGAGGGATGCCAATCGATATTCACCCTGAAGAAGGAATTCCCGGGGTAGAGCTTATTTTTACCAAGCTACATGCAGGTGGTAAGTTCTCAAATAAGAACTATCAATTCTCAGGTGGTTTGCACGGCGTAGGTATTTCGGTTGTGAATGCGCTATCTACTCGTGTTGAAGTGACTGTTCGCCGCGATGCGCAGCAATTTAGAATGGCCTTTGAACACGGCGATAAAGTCGAAGACTTAAACGTTATTGGCACGGTTGGTAAGCGTAATACCGGGACAACGGTTCGTTTTTGGCCTGATGCCAGCTATTTTGACTCAGCGAACTTTTCGATCACCAAACTTAATCACTTATTAAAAGCCAAAGCCGTATTATGCCCAGGTTTGCGCATCAAGTTTACCAATAAGCAAACTAAAGAAACACTCGAGTGGTACTACGAAACAGGCCTAAAAGACTATTTAAATGAGGCTGTAAAAGGCTTTGATGTCTTGCCTAAAGAGCCGTTTATAGGTGAGTTTGCCAGCTCAACAGAAGGCGCTGATTGGGCAGTTGTGTGGTTACCTGATGGTGGTGAATCGATTGCCGAGAGCTATGTAAATTTAATTCCAACCGCACAGGGCGGAACCCATGTAAACGGCTTGCGCCAAGGGCTTTTAGAGGCGATGCGTGAGTTTTGTGAGTTTAGAAACTTACTGCCACGTGGTGTAAAACTGACCCCAGATGATATTTGGGAGCGTTGTAGTTATGTGCTGTCAGTTAAAATGCAAGACCCGCAATTTGCAGGTCAAACAAAAGAAAAGCTGTCTTCGCGTTCATGTGCTGCATTTGTGTCTGGTGTGGTGAAAGACTCATTTAGTTTATGGTTAAACGAGCATACCGAAACTGCCGAGTTACTTGCCGATTTATGTATCTCTAATGCGCAACGTCGTTTACGTGCAGCCAAAAAAGTAGTGCGTAAACGCATTACCTCTGGCCCTGCATTACCTGGTAAGTTAACCGATTGCAGCGCGCAAGATAATGACCGCACTGAACTGTTTTTAGTTGAGGGTGACTCGGCGGGTGGTTCGGCTAAACAAGCACGTGATCGCGAGTTCCAAGCGATTATGCCGCTGCGAGGTAAAATCTTAAATACGTGGGAAGTTGAGTCTGGGCAAATTTTGGCATCGCAAGAAGTGCACGATATTTCGGTGGCACTCGGCATTGACCCTGATTCAAGTGACCTATCAGGTCTGCGCTACAATAAAATCTGTATCTTAGCGGATGCTGACTCGGATGGATTACACATAGCCACCTTGTTGTGTGCATTGTTTGTGCGTCACTTTCCTGCGCTTATTAAAAAAGGCCATGTGTACGTGGCAATGCCCCCCTTATTTCGAATCGACATTGGTAAGGATGTGTATTACGCCCTTGATGAAGACGAAAAAAATGGCATTTTAGCCCGGATAGAAGCAGAGAAAAAACGCGGTAAAGTTAATGTACAACGCTTCAAAGGTCTTGGTGAGATGAATCCGCTGCAATTACGCGAAACCACCATGGATCCTAATACACGTCGCTTAGTGCAGCTAACACTTGATGAAGAAGAGCAAACCATGGAAATGATGGACATGTTGCTTGCTAAAAAGCGTTCTTCAGACCGTCGTCAGTGGCTAGAAGATCACGGTAATCGTGCACAAGTTTAAATATAGAGCTGCAACTTAGTTGCTGAAAATGAATTAAAAGGCAAGAAAAATGAAAAAAATACTGACTTCATTATTATCACTGAGCTTGTTGTCAGCGCCAGTGATGGCAAAAGATATTTTAGATAAACTAACGGTTGCAGATGGCTTCAACGTTAGTTTATTTGCAGATGATGTTGAGAATGCGCGTCAAATTGCCGTTTCTAAAAAAGGCATTGTGTATGTCGGCTCGCGAAAAGCGGGCAATGTTTATGCGCTTATCGATCATAACAGTGATGGTGTAGCAGATAAGAAAATTGTGATAGCCAAAGGGCTCGAAATGCCGTCGGGTTTAGCAATAAAAGACGGCGATTTATACGTTGCTGAAGTGTCACGTATTATTCGTTTTAAAGAAATTGATAAACATTTAAAAGCACCCAAATTTGAGGTGGTTTACGATAAGTTCCCAACCGATCGTCACCATGGCTGGAAGTTTATTAGCTTTGCGCCAACGGGGGAGTTAATTGTGCCTGTTGGTGTACCGTGTAATATTTGTGCAGAAGATGACAAGTACGGCCGTATTTTCTCTTTGGATGTTGATACCAAAGAAATTAAAACGATTGCCAAAGGTGTACGTAATTCAGTGGGCTTTGATTATCACCCAACTACCCATGCTTTTTGGTTCAGTGACAATGGCCGTGACATGATGGGCGATGACATGCCTCCATGCGAGATTAACCGAGTAGGTGAAGGAGAAGAAGGCGCTCATTACGGTTTCCCTTATGTGCATGCAGGGGCTATTTTAGACCCTGAATTTGGCAAAGGTAAGCGTATTGCTGATTACAAATCACCTGCACTGGCGCTGGGGGCGCATGTTGCACCACTCGGTATTCATTTCTACAACGGTAAGCAATTTCCGGCCAACTACAAAGAACAGTTATTTGTTGCTGAGCATGGTTCGTGGAATCGTTCGAAAAAGTCGGGTTATAGAGTCATGCTAGCCAATGTTGAACAAGGCCGTATTACAAAGTACACCCCATTCATTACTGGCTTTATGCAAAATGAAGAAACATTTGGTCGCCCAGTTGCATTTGCAGAACTTGCAGATGGCAGCTTATTGATCTCAGACGATTACGCTAATGCGATTTACCGCGTTAGCGCTAAGAAAAAATAGGTAAGCGTTAATGAGTGATACAGATACCTTGCTGATGCAGGGCATAGAACAACAAACAATGGGGCGCTTTACTGAAGACGCCTATTTAAATTATTCGATGTACGTCATTATGGACCGCGCCTTACCGCATGTAGGCGATGGTCTAAAACCTGTACAGCGCCGTATTATTTATGCGATGAGTGAGTTGGGCTTATCGGCACAAGCAAAATATAAAAAATCAGCGCGTACCGTGGGTGATGTTTTAGGTAAATACCATCCACATGGTGACAGCGCATGTTACGAAGCCATGGTCTTAATGGCGCAGCCGTTTTCTTACCGTTATCCGCTGGTGGATGGGCAAGGTAACTGGGGGGCCGCGGATGACCCTAAGTCATTTGCTGCAATGCGTTATACCGAAGCACGTTTATCAAAGTTCTCAGAAGTTTTACTTAAAGAGCTTGGGCAGGGAACTGTTGATTGGACGGCTAACTTTGATGGCACATTAGATGAGCCGATGGTGCTGCCTGCTCGTTTACCGCATATTTTACTTAATGGTGTGACGGGTATTGCGGTGGGGATGGCAACCGATATTCCACCACACAATGTGCGTGAAGTGGCGAGTGCATGTTGTTTACTACTCGATAAACCAAAAACTGAAATCGAAGAACTGCTGGAATTAGTGCATGCGCCTGATTACCCAACAGAAGCTGAGATCATCACACCAAAAGACGATATTCGTAAAATTTATCAAACTGGTCGTGGTTCAATTAAAATGCGTGCAATCTACACCGAAGAACATGGTGATATTGTTATTACGGCGCTACCGCACCAATGTTCAGGTGCTAAGGTACTTGAACAAATAGCTGCGCAAATGAATGCGAAAAAGCTGCCAATGGTGGCAGATTTACGTGATGAATCTGATCACGAAAACCCAACGCGTATCGTTATTGTACCGCGCTCAAATCGCATTAAAGCAGAGCCATTAATGGCTCACTTATTTGCGACAACCGATTTAGAAAAGAACTACCGCGTAAACTTAAATATGCTGGGTTTAGATGGACGCCCACAAGTAAAAGATTTACTCAGCATTTTAACTGAATGGTTAACGTTCCGCCGTGAAACAGTACGTCGTCGTTTACAGTACCGTTTAGATAAAGTACTTGCGCGCTTACATATTTTAGAAGGTTTATTAACTGCTTTCTTAAATATTGATGAAGTGATTGAAATCATCCGTACTGAAGATAAGCCAAAGCCAGTGCTGATGGAGCGTTTCGCAATAACAGACACGCAAGCCGAAGCGATTTTAGAATTAAAACTACGTCACTTAGCAAAACTTGAAGAGTTTAAAATTAAAGGCGAGCAGGATGAGCTTGCCAAAGAGCGTGATAAATTAGAGCAAACGCTAGGCTCAGATCGTCGTATGTCGACGTTAATGAAGAAAGAAATTCAAGAAGCTGCTGAAATGTACGGAGATGATCGTCGTTCGCCTGTTGTTGAGCGTGTTGAAGCAAAAGCGTTGAGCGAGAAAGATCTTATTCCATCAGAATCAGTCACTGTTGTGCTGTCTGAAAAAGGCTGGGCACGTGTCGGTAAAGGCCATGATTTAGATGTGGAAGGACTCAGTTATAAATCAGGCGATAACTACAAAGCATCGGCGCGAGGTAAGAGCAACCAGCCTGCGGTGTTCCTTGACTCAAGTGGTCGAGCATTTGCCACGGATGCGCACAGCTTACCGTCAGCGCGAAGCCAAGGTGAGCCAATGACAGGGCGCTTTAATTTAAGCTCTGGGGCTAACTTTGAACATGTGGTGATGGCAGAAGACAATCAAGTATTATTGATGGCTTCAGATGCAGGTTATGGCTTTATTAGCGACTTTAAAGATCTTGTTAGTAAGAACAAGAATGGTAAAGCGTTGGTTAGTGTGCCTAAAGGCGGAGAACTACTTGCTCCTATCCGTGTGAGTGATGTTGCGACAGATTACTGTATGGCGATTTCAAATGAAGGCCGTATGCTGTTATTCCCATTACGTGATTTACCTAAGCTAAGCAAAGGCAAGGGAAACAAGATTATTTCTATTCCTAGTGCAAAAGTACAAGCCCGTGAAGAGTTTGTAAAAGTACTTGCGGTGGTGCCAGAGGGCAGCAGTGTGACACTTCATGCAGGCAAGCGTAAATTAACCTTAAAACCAAGTGATCTTGAGCATTATCATGGTGAGCGCGGTCGACGAGGTAATAAGCTACCACGCGGGTTACAGCGTGTAGATGAAGCGGTGGTAGAAATAACACACACCGATGAACCAGACGAATCCTCAACAGATTTGAGTGAATAAATTAAGAAGGCCTGCTAAGCAGGCCTTTTTTATTGCAACGAAAAGAGATTAATATCTTAGCGCACACATGTACGCCAAAAGCTATGGTAATGACATATTTCACGTTATAATGCGCGCTGATTTACTCGAGGAGAATCCGTTTGTTAGCTGTTTTTCGTATTATTATCATGGCGTTATTTATTGTTTTAAGCTGTGTGTTTGGTTTGCTTTTATGCATTTTTAAACCATTTCACAATAATAATGTGCACATTGTTTCAGGTTGGTTTAGTAAAATGGCGGTGTTGCTAGGCGTTAAGCTTGAGCTGACTTATCACCCTGACGCTAAAAATGTGGGTCCAGCAGTGTATGTAGCAAATCATCAAAACAACTACGACATATTCACCTTACCCGCGATGGTGCCAGAAAATTGCGTCAGCCTTGGTAAAAAAAGCTTAAAGTGGATTCCGTTTTTTGGTCAACTATACTGGCTTTCAGGTAATATTTTAATTGACCGTGCAAACCGCTCAAAAGCAGCGGGGACCATTTCTAAATCAGCCGAAAAAATAAAGCAAAAAGGTCTGTCTGTGTGGATGTTCCCAGAGGGAACTCGGAGTTATGGTCGCGGTTTACTGCCTTTTAAAACGGGGGCATTTCATACCGCAATGAGTGCAGATGTTCCCATTGTGCCTGTTTGTATGAGTACCACGCATAAAACTATTAAGCTAAACCGCTTAGACAATGGTACAATTTACCTTGAAATGTTAGCGCCGATTTATCTTGATAAAGACGTAACTGCACGTGAGCATGCGTCGCATGTTCATAATATTATGGCTGCTAAAATAACTGAATTAGATGCTCAAGTGAGAAATAAATAATGGAAAATTGGCGCGAAATTAGTGAAGACATTGTTACTTCACTCCTTGAAGATGGCTCAGATCCTGAAGTACTGTATGAAGTTGAACATCACTTCGTAAGTGAAAACTTCGAAAAATTAGAGCAAGCTGCGCTAGCCGCATTTAAACTTGGCTACGATGTTGAAGAACCTGCAGAACTTGAGCTAGAAGATGGCCAAAAAGTATGGAGCTTTGACGTCGTTGTTGAAGCTGAGCTTGACGTTGAAGTCATAATGGAAGATGTTGATAAATTAGAAGCCCTTGCACAGCAATGTGACGTTGAGTATGACGGTTGGGGCACATACTTTCAGGAATAAAATGTAGCAGCGGGTTTACCCCGCGTTACTGTTTGAATTATGGCGCGATATACAATCGCGCTTATAATTTCCTAACCTCTGACCTCAATCTCTAACCTCTAATCTCTAACCTCTAACCTCTAATCTCTAACCTCTAATCTCTAACCTCTAATCTCTAACCTCTAACCTCTAACCTCTAACCTCTAGTCTCTAATCTCTAATCTCTAACCTCTAATCTCTAACCTCTAACCTCTAACCTCTAACCTCTAACCTCTAACCTCTAACCTCTAACCTCTAATACCATTCCGCATAAAGATTAAATCAATTTAATCCATTCCCGATTGCACATTTTCTTCACTCGATCCGGGATTGAAATAAAGTGATTCCATGCCTTTGAAACTTCATCGACAATTTCGTCATAGCCCGAAAACAC